>JAIOSZ010000315.1 GCA_021107335.1 Desulfuromonadaceae bacterium
GATATTGCCTCCTTATAGTTTCAATGTTCTTTTTTCGGCTAAAGAGTGGCATTATTATGCATGTGGAGAAAATTTGTCAATTGGAAAATCAAGTTCAGTGAAGTTTTGCAGAGGAGGCCGGTGGTCTGCTCATGGATGTCAAAGGGAGAAGTTGGTTTGATAGACGTTGAAGAGTGGGAGGCAAAATGCAATTGCTGTGGTCGGTGTTGTTATGAAAAAATCGAATTTGAAGGGGATATTTACTATACTGATACTCCCTGTGAGATGCTTGATATTGAAAACCGCCGCTGTACCGTCTATGCCGAGCGGAATCAACGACGCCCAGGCTGTGTTCGTTTGACGCCGGAGCTGGCCGCTAGTGGCTTTTTGCCTTCTGACTGCCCATACGTTGCCGATATTGAAAATTATCGAGCCCCCATTTTAGAGGATGAAGAAAATCGTTAAGCCTGTTATGTATTTAATTGCGACAGGTTAAGTTATGTCCATGGTATTATTGAAGGGTGCTCAATTGTCTTACCTGTGTTCTTTTGCGTTTTTTTATTGCGTCGAGATATTCGATGTATGCCTTCGTTTCTGAAAAACTACCAGGCCTCTGATGGGTGAATTCATTTTCGGCCGTCCTAAATTGGGTGTAGAGAGTTTTTATTATCTCAAGGTGTAGCTGGTTTGAAAAATCCGTTATAGATTTTTTGTAGGATGGTTTCACTTGATGTTGTGGCGAAGAGGTTTTATTCCAAAAGTGACCTTGTTGGTTGTTTAGTAAAGCCGGTACCGGATCGGTGGTGAGTATTTACGGCAAAGTTTTCAGTGCTCAGCAACTAATGGAACTGGAAACTTCCCCTAATCCTTTTTTTGAGATAAATGACGGTTATGTCCATTATAAAAGATAGTGATGAGAGTGCTGAGCGGAACTATTGGTTGATGAAGTCGGAACCGAATTGTTTTTCTTTGAGCGATTTGAAAAATCGACCCGAGGGCACTGAGCCGTGGGACGGTGTACGCAATTATCAGGCTCGAAATTTATTACGAGATGACATCAAGTGTGGGGACGGGGTATTGTTTTATCATAGCAATATCTCGCAACCTGCCATCGTTGGTCTGGCCCATGTGGTTCGAGAGGGTTACCCCGATCATACAGCCCTTGACCCCGGTTCCGACCACTTTGATCCTAGAGCCACAGAAGCTAAGCCGATCTGGTATATGGTCGACGTTCAATACCTGGCTTCGCTGTCGGCTCCTATCACGCGGCGCGACTTATCTCAGCATCCTGGTCTGGCCACTATGGGGGTGATGAAAAAGGGTAATCGCTTGTCAGTGCAACCGGTTACCCAGGGGCAATGGCAGGCTGTTTTGCTTTTAGCTGGTATGGACGACCCTTTCACTGTTTAGTTAGTTTTCATCCGGAAACGGCTCTTTTCCCCAATCTCGGTGTCAATCCGCGCGCTTGCGTGTGCGGCGTAAACAGCTACGCCTCCGTGCAAGCGCTTGATTTCCTTGACCTTGGGAAAAATTGCTCGTTTCGCCATATGAAAACCGCACTGTTTCCATCCAAAGTTTCCGGATGGACACTAGTTAGTATGGACTCAGTGAAATCACTTTGCTGCTTGGTGGGTGGTCGATAATAAATGTCGATACAGTTATGTATTCAATTATGGAGTAGGCAATGACGACCTCTAAGAAAATCATTACGGCAATAGCCGCGGTCGTGATCGTAGGGCTGGTCGTTTTAATGGTGCTGGCAAAGGTTCTGGTGACCCCCGCGCGGATCAAGGTTCTTCTGTTGCCGCGGGTAGAGAAGGTATTGAGTCGTCCGGTAGAGATCGAACAGGTTGATATCAGTCTTTTTTCTGGGATTATTTTAAAAAAAATTACCGTCATGGAACGACAAGGGAATAATGCCTTTCTCGTAGCCGAACAGATGACATTACGGTATCGCTTCTGGCCCCTGTTTCGCATGCGGGTCGAGATTGATGAAGTTTCTATCGATAAACCGCAAATTCGCATTGAACGCTTGGCTGATGGTAGCTTTAATTTCAGCGACTTGGTCCCGGCTGCTGATAAAGAATCGGCCGAAGAAGACGAAGAAGCATTTAAGTCCGTAGCTGATACTATAGACAACGACGTTAAACTGTTGATTTCTCAAATTTCTGTCCGCCAAGGAACGATTCAGTATTATGATGAAATGGTGGATGTCGCTCCCCTTAGTTATCAACTTGATGATCTTGCACTGCAGGTATCCAGATTTTCCTTAAAACAGGATTTTCCTGTGCAATTGTCGGGGACGCTCAACGGAGCACCACTGTCCATCGACGGAGTTGTTAACCTGGGCAAAGCGTCAGCCGGGGCCAAGGTGGTCCTGTCCAGCTTGGATATCATGCCCTTTTCTCCTTATTTTCGCGGTCAGATTCCCGGTCGTTTGGAACGAGCGAAAATCGATCTGGATCTGCAGCTATTTAGTAGTTCGGAACAGTTAGCCAGCGAAGGTCAAGTGCTATTGCAGGACGTCGATTTGCAATTGGACGCTATGCCCCAGGCACCTTTAAAGGCGTCACAAGTAGAGGCCGACTACAAGCTTCGATTTGATTTGGAAAGTCAGCAATTGATTATCGATCATGGGCGACTGGCTATAAATAAAGTACCGATTTATATCTCTGGTGAGATCAATCAGATGCCAGAAAGGTCCCTGGACCTGAACCTGCGCCTAAATGAGTTGAACATCGCTCAGGCTATGGCGGCTTTGCCGGCTGGGCTGGTCAAGGATTTGGTGCCCCTAGAGCCTGCCGGATTGATTACCGCCAGGGTCCATTTGGCAGGCGTTGTTAAGCACCCCAGTGCGTTGCTGCGTGATGGCGAATTGCGCCTGGATGGGGTGCAGGCGCGGCTTGGTGCAATCAAACCGACATTGACCGGGCTGGTTGCCATCAAAGAGGATTCGTTGCTGACAGAAAACTTGGTGATGGTGGCTGGTGATAATCGACTGCAACTTGACTGCGAAGCTCATTCCATCATGAAACAACCTGTCGTGGTAGTTGCGAATATACGTAGTGATCGCTTGCTCGTCGATCAACTACTTCCTGCAAAGGCTTCGCCATCAGGTTCGGTCGAAAGCTCGGTGACTTCTTCTACGCCGAAACAACTGGAACTGCCCATCACCCTTACCGGTACTGCTACGATTAAGCAGGCCTTTTATCGAGGGCTGGTCATCGACAATCTACAGGCCCGCTATCGGTTGGAGGATAATTTGCTCCAGATAGAGGATTTGACGGGCCAGGTGGCCGGCGGATCGTTTACCAAAACAGCTAGTATCGATCTCGGCCGTCCTGGTTTTGCCTATCAGGCACAAATTAGGACTCGCGGAATACAAGCCGACCCGCTGCTTAGCGCCTTTGCTCCAAAGGCGGCTGGAACCGTGTTCGGCCTGTTAAACCTTGATCTCGATTTGGCTGGGCAGGGTACTGAGCTTACGGTTCTGCGCAAACAGCTCAGTGGTCAAGGGGAGTTGCTGTTGCAAGAAGGGCGTCTGACCGGAAGTAATCTCGTGAAAGGGCTGTCGGACTTTCTCGACCTACCGGAATTGAGTATTATGGGATTTGATCAGGCGAACAGCCGTTTTTCTATCAACCAAGGACGTCTGGATCTGACCAGTACTTTGATCAGTCAGGATCTGCGTATGGCACCGCGGGGCGATGTGGGCCTCGATGGGACGTTGGACCTCGCTCTTGATCTGCGTTTATCACCAGACCTGACCAAAAAATTGGACAGCAATGGCCGCTTTGCCCAGTTGTTGGTTGATGCCGATGGCTGGGGCCAGGTTCCCCTTAAGATCAAGGGTTCGCTGACCCGCCCTAGTTTTGCCCTAGATAGTTCTGTGATTAAGGGAGCCCTGAAGAAAAAAGCAGAACAAAAACTGCAGGAAACCTTGCAAGAAAAGCTTTTTGGCAAAGACGTCCCGGCTGAAGAGGATGATCCTCAGGATAAAGAAAAAAAGCTGTTGGAAGGTGTTATAAAGGGGTTGTTTGGGCAGTAATCCAACGTGCAACTGAGGGGTGTTTTGGGTTTTCGCAACGAGTTAGTTTTCATCCGGAAACGGCTCTTTTCCCCAATCTCGGTGTCAATCCGCGCCCTCGCGTGTGCGGCGTAAACAGCTACGCCTCCGTGCAAGCGCTTGATTTCCTTGACCTTGGGAAAAATTGCTCGTTTCCCATATAGAAAACAGCACTGGTGTCCATCCATAGTTTCCGGA
>JAIOSZ010000007.1 GCA_021107335.1 Desulfuromonadaceae bacterium
GCGCATGGCCCTAAAAACGATCCATCCGTCGAATTCATCTTTTAAAAAACGTATTTTCCCAATCATTTAAGGAGGTTATAAGCGCAGAGGAAGAACTACCATCGGTACACACTCGGCCCCCAACCAACCTTTTTGACTCTTGAAGAATTGCCTGCAGAAAAAAAAGTGTGGCGTGCCACACTGCGGAAGGTCCACACTTATGGGGCACGCCACACTTCAGATGGTTAAAGAAGGGGGATGGTTTTGCAGTGGAAGGGGAGAGTCCGGTCAGTTTTTTTCAACAACTGGCACACGCTTTACCCAACGGGGCGCGCGCTTAAGACAAAGGGCGCCCCGAAGTCTCAGGTTAAACATCGACCTCATACTTGGCCAGTTTGCGATAAAGAGTTTTGCGGTCAATACCCAGTAATCGCGCAGCCTTGGCTTTGTTCCAGGCCGTCTTTTCCAATGCGCTGCAGATCAACTGCCTCTCATCCTCTTCGTCGACCGGGACTGAAACTGCTGAATTCTGATCGTTGGTGGCTAGCAAATCTCCCGGCAAATGCCCGAGGGCAACCACCGGCTGCCGGCAACGGACAAAAGCATACTCCATAGCATGTTCCAACTCGCGAATATTGCCTGGCCAATTGTACTTTTGAAAGCAGTCCGCCACCTCTTGCGAAATTCCGGTTATCTCCTTGCCCATGGTACCGTTTAACTTATCGATCATGTGCTCCAACAGCAGAGGGATATCGTCCTTGCGCTCGCGAAGAGGCGGCAATTCGATGGTAATCACCTTAAGCCGGTAATAGAGGTCTTCACGAAAGGAACCCTCGCGGACCATCTCAGCCAGATTACGATTAGTCGCCGCGACGATTCGAATATCGACCTTGATCGGCATCGATTCGCCGATACGCTCAATCTCCCGCTCCTGCAACACCCGCAACAGCTGTAATTGAACCTTGTAGGAAATATCGCCAATCTCATCAAGAAAAATGGTGCCACCTTCCGCCCTCTGAAAGCGACCGATACGATCCTTCACCGCCCCGGTAAAGGAGCCTCGCACATGACCGAATAGCTCGCTCTCGAGCAGAGTATCGGAGAGAGCTGCGCAATTGACCTTGACCAGCGGTTTATTGCGCCGCACCCCGGCTTTGTGCAGAGCTTCAGCCACCAACTCCTTGCCGGTGCCGCTCTCACCGGTAATCAGCACCGTAGAGGGGACATCGGCGAGGTCATCGAGCAGACTGTACAGTTCCTGCATTTTATTGCTGGCACCGACCATCTTATGAAAATTGTGCCGTTTACGCAGGGTCCGTTCCAGTTTGTCGAGACGGGTTTCGTCCCGCGCCACCAGTACGGCGCCAATAGCTGCGCCGCCGCTATCGATAAGTGGCGAGGTTAAAAGGGTCAGCACCTGACGACTGTTTTGTGAGTGTCCACATTCAATGCGATCGAGCTGCCCCGACTGGCCCGTCTCCAGGGTTTTCTTCAGTAAACCACCAACCTGCCCGGAACAGTGAGGCAAGACCTGCGCATAAGGCTGCCCCTGCACCTTGTCGTCCAGCTGGAAAATCCGCCGGGCCGCCTCGTTGATACGCTGGACCAGGCCCTGCTTATCAACGATAATCAGGACATCGCGCACACTGCGAAAGACCGCTTCCAGATTAATGCGATTACGTTCGTTCTCCTCGGCGATCTGACGGTACTTGATGGCTGCCCGGGCTACCTGTAAGAGATCTTTCTTGACCACCGGCTTGGAAATATAATCAAAAGCGCCGAGACGCAGTGCCTCGGAAGCGGTCTCGATATTGGGATAGCCGGTTACCATGATCACTGGACACAGGGGAGTCTTCTCCTTGATGGCCCGCAACACATCGATGCCCGTCTTGTCACCCAACAGAATATCGCTGAAGACCACGTCATAAGAGTCCTGCTCAATACGCTGTAAAGCCTCAGCGTAATCTGCAGCTGTTTCCACCTCGTAACCTTCATCCGAGAGGAAACGTTGAAAAGTGAACCGCAGGCTTTTTTCGTCGTCGATGACCAGTATCTTAGGCTTCATAACAATTCGTTTCCTTTGGCAATGGGCAATTCGATGGTGACCTTGGTATAGCAGCCCTCGACACTGTCGATATCAAGCCGGCCACCATGGTCTTCGATGATGCCATGGCTAATGCTCAGGCCGAGCCCGGTGCCGGCTCCACTCGGTTTGGTCGTATAAAATGGATCCAGAATCTTGGGCAATTGATCGGCCGGAATGCCAGTGCCCCCATCGTGAAACAGCAACATTACTCGAGCCTCCCCGGCGTCTTGAATAATCTCGGAGCGGATGGCAAAGGTCTTTCCCTCATGGCCTTCGGGGTAACGCTGATTGAGGGCATAGCGGGCATTGCTGATGATGTTTAGAATGACCTGCTGCAGTTGTTGAAAGTGCGCATTAACCAGGGGCAAACCGGGGTCAACATTAATGTCCAACAGGATCATGTCTTTACGCAATTGCGATTCGGTCAGTGCCAGAGCCGCTGACAGAACCTCCCCCGGGCTGACCGGCGTCTTCGTCTCCTGCCGATCTCGGGCGAAGGAGAGCAGGTTGTATACGATATTGGCGATACGCTCTCCTTCCTCGGTAATACCACGCAATACCTCTCGGTTGTCTTCACCGATCTGACCGTCATCGGCCAGAATCTGGGCATAATTGATGATGCCATTGATGGGGTTATTGATTTCGTGGGCCACGCCGGCAGCCAATTCGCCCAGCGAAGCCAGGTGGTTGGCCCGGCTGGCCTCCTGTTCGAGCTGCCGCTGACGGGTCACATCGCTCGCCAGAGAGATAACATTAATCCGCTCGCCATCCTTGTTGCAGACGGGAAAGGCCCGCACATGCCAGGATCGGCCGTCATCGGTCTTGGTAAAAGCCTGCTCCACTTGACCCGATCTAAAACAGCGCTCAACGGGGCAGTGTTCACCGGCGGCCGAGCAACCGACCCACAGGGCGCTGCAATGGGTACCGGGCAATTCAGTCACCGGAAAGCCGAGGAGGCGGGCTGCCCCCTGATTGCTGCGCACCACAGTCAGTTCAGGCGTGTAAAGGGTTATGGCATCGGGAATATGATCGAGCAGTGCCTGGTATTCCTGGTAAAGGCGCTTGAATTTTTCACTGTTTTCCCGGGCGACCTGTTCCACAGCAAGGCGCTCTGTGACATCGACCGCGATACCCCGCATGCCGACCGTCTGCCCACGGCGAACAATAGGCGCCGCCGCCACGACCACAGTTAGGGGCGGCTTTCCATCGCCTTGCTGCAGGGCGTACTCTTCGTTAACCAACAACTCGCCGAGCAGCACCCTTTGGATATTGGATACCGCCCGCTGCCGGTCTTCAGGGCAGAGGATATCCATCATCGATGGCTGCCGGGCCAGATCTTCAGTGCTCCAGCCGGCAACCTGCAGGGCCATGCGATTGGCAAAGGTTACCTTGCCCTGCCCATCGGTTTCAAAGACCGATTGGGGCAGCAGGTCGGCCAATTCCCGAAAACGCTCCTCGCTCTGCCGTAACGCTTCTTCATCCGCTTTGCGCTGTGAGATATCCCGAAAAGATGCCAGCACGGTGCGGGTGTCGCCATCAGATAACAGAGACAGAGAAAGTTCGACGACGATTTCCCTGCCGTCAGCACACAGAGCCGGCAGCTCCAGGGGGGAACCAAAGACCCGGCTACTTGCGCCGCCGGAAAAATAGTTCGCCAACGCCGCCCGGTGCCGATCCCGATACCTCTTCGGCAGCAGACAATCGAGGGTCTGGCCGAGCATCTGCTCCCGGCTATAACCAAATAACCGTTCAGCAGCTGGGTTAAAAAGCACCACAAGGCTCTGCTCATCAATGGCCACCAAGGCATCGCTGATGGCGGCAGCGGCGGCTTTGAAGCGTTCCTCACTGCCCCGAAGCGCTTTCTGTATCTGCTTTTGCCGACGAACATGGGGCAACAAATAGAGGATAAGCAGACTTTGCAGCACCAAGAACAGAATCATAAAAAACGGTGTCTGAGCAAGCCCCCCCATGCCCGCAGTCAAGACCGCGGCAGAATCGGCCTTTTGGACGCCAGAGATCAATAAGCCCAATAACAGCAGCCCAACATTAGTAAAAACACTTCGTCTCATCTGCTACCGCCGAACCCCTCTTGCTGCGCCATCTGCTGGTCATTGTCAACGGCCGGAAGATCGACCACTACGCGGGTATATTGCCCCGGCTCACTAAAGATCCTGATCTCTCCGCCGTGGTCCTTGATAATCCCGTGGCTGATACTCAGGCCGAGGCCGGTACCGGCACCACTTGGCTTGGTGGAATAGAAAGGATCCATAACCTTGGGCAATACCTCCGGGGCAATACCGACCCCTTGATCGAGAAAGGTCAATCGCACAAACTGCCCCCCAGGGGCAGAGCAGGTTTCCGATTCGATGTGAAAGGTTTTTTCTGGATCCGCTACGGGATATTTCTGATTCAGAGCATAACGGGCATTGCTGATAAGATTAAGTACCACCTGCTGAAGCTGCTGCAGGTGGGCGAGTACCGGCGGCAGATCGGGAGTCATATCGACAAGCAACTTGATACCGTCCCTGCTGAGCTGTGACTTGGTCAGGGCCAGAGAGGCCGCCAGTATGTCTTCGACCGCCACGGAATGCTTGAACTCGGGACGGGCTTTGGCAAAGTCGAGCAGGTTCTTGACAATATTGGCGACGCGTTCTCCTTCGCCGATAATTTCCTCTACGATCTCCTGGTTCTCCGCATCATTAGCGAAGTGGTCGGCCAGGATCTGGGCGTAGTTGATAATCCCGTTGATGGGATTATTGATCTCATGAGCCACCCCGGCAGCCAATTCGCCCAGGGAGGCCAACTGACCGGCCCGGCTGGCCTCTTCCCGCGACTGAATCTGCTGGGTGATATCACTGGCCATCTTGATCACACTGACGACCTGGCCATGGCGATTGGAAACCGGAAACGCCCGCACCCCCCAGGTACGCTCATCTTCGGTTCGGATGACCCCCTTCTCTACCTGACAGCTACTAAAACATTTGCGCACGGGACAATCGTCGCCACGGGCGGTGCACTCGGGCCATAAGGCGCTGCAATGGTGATTCGCCAGATCTTTCGGGTTGCGGTTCAACAGCTTGGCGGTGCTAAGGTTGGACCAGACCACCTGCATCGCCGGATCGAGCAGGGTCAAAGAATCGGGGATGTTGTCCAGCAGGGCACGAAATTCCCGCGACATTTCCCGGTTTTCCCGTTCACTTTCTTTAAGGGCCTCTTCGGCCTCGCGCCGCTGCTGGCGAATGACCGCCTCGCGCATCTCCCGCTCAATAGCGGGAACCAACCGTGCAAGATTGTCTTTCATCACATAGTCGTGGGGGCCGGCCTTCATCGCCGCGACGGCGGTCTCTTCGCCGATCGCACCGGAAACGATGATGAAGGGCAGGTCCAGACCTTTTTTCTGCAGCATGAAAAGCGCATCAATGGCAGTGAAGGAAGGCAGCGAATAGTCGGAAAGCACCACATCCCAGCGCTCTTCGCTCAAGGCCTCGTTCAGGGCCGCCGCCGTATCGACCCAGCCGCAATGAACCTGATATCCTCCCTGGCGCAAAAACCGCTTTAACAGCAGAACATCGTCTTCGCAATCCTCGACGATCAATATATTTAAAGACCTGCTCATTAATGCTGCTCCTTGAAGAATACCGCCTGCGGCAGGCCGCATTCTTATCGGCCATTGTCAATCAAGCCTTTAGCGGCCTGTCAAAAGCTCAACAATATCGAATACTTTCAACTGGAGCGACCCCTTGCCTGAGAAATGATGTCTATATCTATAGCACAGCTTGCGATTGGGAGCCAAAGCTTCCCGGCTCAATGCCCTTCGACAAAAGTGAGCTCGTCGACCTGCTCATATTCCAGGCTACTATCCACCAAGCCGACCACGGTGTTGCTTGTAGTGGTTAATCAGGCCGTTGGTCGAAGCATCGTGATCTTTCACCGTTCCTGCCTCTTCAAGTTCCGGCAGAATCGCTCCCGCCAGCTGCTTGCCCAATTCCACCCCCCATTGATCAAAGGAATTGATATCCCAGATGGCCCCCTGAACGAAAATTTTGTGTTCATAAAGGGCAATCAGGGTCCCAAGGGTCCGGGGAGTCAGCTTGGGATACAAAAATGAGTTACTCGGTCGATTGCCGGGAAACACCCGGTGAGGCAACTGCCCCTCGATTTCGCCAGCATCGAGACCGGCGGCCCGCATCTCTTGGCGGGCCTCCTGTTCGCTGCGGCCCTTCATCAGCGCCTCGGGCTGGGCAAAGAAGTTAGAGAGCAGAATCGCCTGATGCCGGCCCAGGGGATTCTGACTTTCCATGGCCGCCAGAAAATCGGCCGGCACCAAATGCGTTCCCTGGTGCAGGAGTTGATAAAAGGCATGCTGACCATTGGTGCCCGGCTCACCCCAGATGACCGGCCCAGTGGACCATTGCACCGGCTGGCCATTGCAGCGCACGCCCTTGCCGTTACTCTCCATATCCCCCTGTTGCAGATAGGCGGGAAAGCGATGCAGATATTGATCGTAGGGCAGAATAGCGTGGCTTTCAGCGCCAAAAAAGTTGGTGTACCAGATGCCGAGCAATCCCATAATCACCGGGATGTTGCTTTCCAGTGGCTCCTGGCGGAAATGCTCGTCCACCACGTGGGCCCCGGCCAGCAGTTCTTCAAACTGATCCATGCCGACATAGAGGGCGATGGACAGGCCGATTGCCGACCATAAAGAAAAACGCCCGCCAACCCAATCCCAGAACTCGAACATGTTTTGCGGGTCGATGCCGAACTTGCGCACCCGCTCGGCATGACTGGACAGAGCGACAAAATGTTTGGCGACGGCCTGTTCATCGCCGGCAGCGCGCCACAGCCAGTCTCGGGCTGAATAAGCGTTAGTCAGGGTCTCCTGGGTGGAAAAGGTTTTGGAGGCAATGAGAAACAGGGTCGTTTCGGGGTTGAGGCCTTTGAGGGTTTCCGTCAGGTGGGAAGCATCGACGTTGGATACGAAATGAACCCGCAGCCCCTTTTGAGCATAGGGCTTGAGCGCCTCGGTGACCATCAGCGGACCTAAGTCCGAACCGCCGATACCGATGTTGACCACATCGCGAACGGCTAGGCCACTATAACCGAGCCAGGCGCCGCTATGCACCTGTTCGCAAAAACGCCCCATCTGCTGCAGAACCCGTCGCACCTGGGGCATGACGTCCGCACCCTCAACCCTTATCGGCCGGGAGGAGCGATTGCGCAGCGCGACGTGCAAGACAGCACGATTTTCGGTACAGTTGACCGGTTCGCCGGCGAACATTCTATCGCGCTTCGCTTCCAGCCCCGCCTCCCGGGCCAGGGCACAGAGCAATTGCAGAGTCTTGTCGGTGATACGGTTTTTCGAAAAATCAAAGAGAATATCGTCCAGAGACAGGGAAAACCGTTCGAAACGGTTAGGCTCAACTTCAAACAGCTGGCGTATCTGTAGTGGAGAAACCTCCTGCCAGTGCTTCTGCAACGCTAGCCAAGACTTGGTCTGATTCAGCAACGGCTTATCTCCTTTAAAAATGTCCTTGTGAGCACACTTAGAATTGGCCCATTTAATAAGTCTTATTCCGCCCTTTGTCAACCGCGACCGGCATCCGCGCCCGTTGCCAACCTGCCGACGTACTGCCCCTCTTTCGGGCAACAAGGTCTAGCGCAACCGAACCTTCAACGAAATAACTAAGGCCGCTTTTCAGTACAATACTGAAAAGCGGCCTTAATATTACCATAATAAACTCTGTTCGCTGCCCGTCCCGGGTTACGAACCGGAGGATTGGTCCGCCTCGTCTTCGATCAGACTCCAGGCCTCGGCCACCAAGGCGTCAGCCAATTCATCCTGTGCCACTTTGCGCACTACCTCGCCACGGCGAAACAGCAGGCCTTGGCCTTTGCCGCCAGCGATACCCACATCGGCTTCGCGGGCTTCGCCAGGTCCATTGACCACACAACCCATCACCGCCACGACGATCTTTTTTGGCAGATCGCGCAACCGCCGCTCCACCTCCTCGGCAATGGGTATCAGATCGATCTGGCAGCGGCCGCAGGTCGGACAACTGATAAAAACCGGACCCCGATCCCGTAAATCCAGAGCGCGCAGGATTTCCCAGCCAACGCGCACTTCTTCCACCGGATCCCCGGTCAGAGAAACTCGCAAGGTATCACCGATACCATCGTAAAGCAGGGTTCCGAGGCCCACGGCACTCTTGATAGTCCCCCCCCAGGTGGTACCAGCCTCGGTGATACCGATATGCAGGGGATAATCGACCTGATCCGCAAGCAAGCGATAGGCATCGACGGTGCGCCGAACGTCCGAAGCCTTGAGACTGACCTTTATCTCCCGGTAGCCAAGCTCCTCAAGGATGCGAATGTGTCCCAAAGCACTTTCGACCATGGCCGGGGCACTGGCATGGCCATATTTATCCAGCAATTCCTTTTCCAGAGAACCGCCGTTGACGCCGATACGAATCGGCACCCGCCGCTCAGCGCAGGCCCGAACCACTTCTTCCACTTTCCAGCGCTCACCGATGTTCCCTGGATTAAGACGCAGGGCATCGACGCCGTTTTCAAGGGCCAACAGAGCCAGCCGGTAATCAAAATGGATATCGGCCACCAGCGGGATACGGCAGCCCTTGCGGATCTCGGCCAGAGCTCTGGCCGC
>JAIOSZ010000321.1 GCA_021107335.1 Desulfuromonadaceae bacterium
ATACCGCCGACCTCGCCGGCTGCAACCAGGTTGACAAACAGATTATCAAAGGCCTTGGGGTGCTTTTTCAGAGCATCGGCAAAGGTTGAGCCTGATTCGACGCTCTCCTTGACTTGCAGCAACATGTCCTTGAACATCTTTTTATCCTGCTGCCGGCTGAGAATATCGAGGCATTGCACCAACGGAAGGCCAGCATCGATCATGGTGGCAAACTGTCGAGTGAAAATAACCAGGTCCTTGGTGGTTATCTTGCCACCAAAACCAGGGATTTTGATCTCCATATTTAAACCTTTACCCGCCACCTTGACCTTGCCGGGCATCACCCCCTGACGCCGCAGAGCAGCCATAACCGCCGCTTCATTTGGCGCATCCATCTCACCCTTCTGGGCTTGACCGCTGCGAGTTTTCCCTTCCCAAGCGAACTTGGCCATCTGTCACCTCATTTTTAAAATAAGCAATCAGTATTCAGTACTCAGTAACTCGTTTTCATATAAAAACAGTACTGTGTCCATCCAGAGTTTCCGGTTGGGCACTCACGGGTTATCCGTAAGCAGTAATCGATTTAAACCGATCTCTAATTACTGATTACCCATCACGAGCCTTACTTCTGCACAATAACCTGCCGACGCAACACGGCAGCAGGATTGGCGATCATCTGCTTCAACTCATCGGGCTCTGAGGAACGCAACAGAGCGTCTTCCAGGGAAATAAGCTTTTTGTGATAGAGCATAAATAAGGACTGGTTCAGGGTCTGCATTCCGTACTTTTCGTGCCCCATCTGCATCTGCGAATAGATCTGGTGCACCTTATCGTCGCGAATAAGGGCTCTTATGGCCACGTTGGGCACCATGACCTCCAGGGCCAACACCCGTCCCTTGCCCTGGGCCTTGGGTATCAAGGTCTGAGACAACACCCCCTCCAGAACAAAGGAAAGTTGAGTACGCACCTGGGTCTGCTGGTTGGTGGGAAAGACATCGACGATACGGTTAATGGTCTGCACGCAGGAATTGGTGTGCAGGGTCGCAAAACACAGATGCCCGGTCTCGGCGATAGTCAGAGCGGCCTCAATGGTTTCCAGGTCTCGCAGTTCCCCCAACAGCACCACATCGGGGTCCTGTCGCAGAATATATTTCAGGGCCTTTTTAAAGGAGTGGGTATCGGAACCTACCTCACGCTGATTAACCAGGCATTTTTTATGAGGATGGATATATTCGATAGGGTCTTCGATGGTGATGATATGTTCATGCCGCTCCATGTTGATGGCATCGATGATCGACGCCAAAGTGGTCGACTTGCCACTGCCCGTCGGCCCCGTGACCAGAACCAGCCCCCGCGGCTTGCGTGAGATCTCCCGCACCACGGTCGGCAGGCCCAGCTCTTCGAAAGACATAAATTTGTAGGGAATCATGCGGAAGGCGCCAGCTACAGCACCACGCTGCAAATAAATATTACCGCGAAAACGCGCCAGGCCCTTGACTCCAAAGGAAAGATCAAGCTCGTTCTCTTCTTCGAACTTACGCTTCTGCGCATCGGTAAGCAGGCTGTAGCAGAGCGTTTTGGTATCCTGAGACTGAAAGGCTGGATGCTGTAAGGCCTTGACCTCCCCATCGATACGCACCTGCGGCGGCGCCCCCGAGGTGATATGCAGGTCAGAGGCCCCCATTTCGACCATAGCTTTGAGCAGTTCGCGAATTCCCACCATTGGAATTTCTCCCTTTCAGATCACAGGCCTGAGCACCGCCTGAACAAAGCAAAAATACTGCAAATTGTTCACCTAACAAGCTGACGTAACGAATAAAAAACAATCAGCAAAAAGTTTAAACCGCTCACTCATTGATGCATTCGCCAAAACTCATAGGGTGGCTAAGTAAAAATTTCGTCCGCCAAGGCCTGGTGTTTTTTCAGGGGTGAAGGCAACCATCTAATATGTCGAGATCCTGAAAAAACAATCTAACGCCGTAGGGCGGACTTTTTGCGACGCCATCAATCATCCGCCACGGTGCTACGCAACACCTCTTCGAAAGAAGTCATTCCTTCCTTAAGCTTGCTCAGAGCCGACTGACGCATGGTCTTAACCCCCAAGCGCATCGATTCACGCTTGATTTCGGCCGTATTGGCACCGGCCAGAACCAGTTCACGAATTTCCTCAAACATCGGCATGACCTGATAAATACCAACGCGACCTTTGTAACCGGTCTTGTTGCAGGTCGAACAACCCTGTCCCCTATAGCAGACGTAGTCATCGACCTCTTCCGGCGAGACACCGGCATCGAGCAGGGCCTGCTTGGAGACATCTTCAACGACCTTGCATTCTGAGCAGACCCGCCGTCCCAGTCGCTGAGCGGTAATCAGGTTGACGGCCGAGGCCACCAAAAATGGCTCGATGCCCATATTGAGCATACGACTAATAGTACTCGGCGCATCGTTGGTGTGCAGGGTCGACAACACCATGTGACCGGTCAGTGACGCCTTGACGCCAATTTCTGCCGTCTCGAAATCGCGGATTTCGCCGATCATAATAATATCGGGATCCTGCCGCAGAAAAGAACGCAAAGCATTGGCGAAGTTGAGGCCGATCTCCTCGTGCATTTGCACCTGGTTGATGCCAGCAAAGTTAAATTCAACAGGATCTTCTGCAGTGGAGATATTCAGGCTGCTGTCGTTGAGCTCAGCGAGTGCCGAATAAAGAGAAACGGTCTTGCCAGAACCGGTCGGCCCGGTGACCAGCACCATGCCGAAGGGTTTGTGGATCGCCTCCTTGAACCATTTGAGAGGTCCTTCCTCGTAACCCAGTTTGGTCATATCGAGCTGCAGGTTCGACTTATCGAGCAGACGCAGAACCATCTTTTCGCCAAACAGAGTCGGTAGGCAGCTAACCCGGTAGTCCATGTCTTTGCCACCAGGCAACTTGATCTTGATACGACCGTCTTGAGGCAGGCGCCGTTCGGCAATGTCCATCTCGGCCATGATCTTGAGACGGGAAATAATGGCGGCCCGCAACTTCATCGGCGGCTTCATAGATTCGTATAACACGCCATCGATCCGATACCGCACGCGGAACGATTTCTCGTAAGGCTCGACATGAATATCCGAGGCCTTCTTTTTAATGGCATCGGTCAGGATCAGGTTGACCAGCTTGACGACCGGCGCGTCCTCGGTGGCTCTTTCCAGCTCCTGAACGTCGACATCATCGTCCTCATCGACCAGTTCGAGGTCGATATCTTCTAGATCACCCATGACATCGGCGAGGGAAGCGCTCTGGTCGTAATACTGGTCGATCGCCGTTTTGATCGATGATTCCGTCGCTACCACGACTTCGACATTGAAACCGGTCATGAATTTAATATCGTCGATGGCAAAGATGTTCGACGGATCGTTCATAGCGACGATTAAAGTCGAGCCCGCACGATTAACCGGTACAATTTGGTATTTTTGTGCAACTTCGGGCGGTATCTGTCGAATCACATCGACCGCGATTTCAAATTCCGCCAGATTAATGGAGGGGACACCGTACTGTTTCGAGAGAAATGCGGACAATTGCTCTTCTTTGACAAAGCC
>JAIOSZ010000291.1 GCA_021107335.1 Desulfuromonadaceae bacterium
CCGAGCACAACCTGGATCCAACACAGCAGGTGACGGTGCACTGTCTGACTCCCGACGAGGCGATCGGCGCTGAGGCTTCCGCAGAATTTGTCATCAAGAAGGGCAAAGAAAGGGTCATCGAGGCCGACTTCGACGGAGCCACGGGTCAGGCGTTCACTGACCATCCGAGCGATTGGCTTGGCAGTCTCGATGAGTTGTTGCACCTCGATTTAACCGATACCGGTCGGCGGGCGATCTTCACGTCCGGCCTCAATGCTGTGTTGCGCCGGCTCGATCTGGCGACGGGTACCATTCACTGCCGAAACGACGAGCCGACCCGTTGCGGAGAGGAATTGTCCAACCTACTGTACGAGCGGTTCGGCGTGGCCTGTTACGGCCTCATTGGCCTGCAGCCCGCGATTCTCGAGGCCATGGGCGACGGCTTTGGCACCTCCCGGATCAGGGTTTTGGATCTTAACCAAGACAATGTCGGCCAAGAGCGCTTCGGCGTCACCATCTGGGACGGCGAAAAGGATCTGCAGCGGATGATCGACTGGTGCGAAGTCGGCGTCGCCACCGGATCATCGGTGGTCAACGGCTCGATAAACGACCTGTTGAAACGTTTTGCTGCTGCCGACAAGCCTCTGGTCTTTTTTGGCAACACCCTTTCTGGAGTGGCCGCCCTGCTCGACCTGCCGCGACTCTGTCCCCTTGGAAGCTAAGCGATGATTGCCGACGGTGACCGCATTGCCCTGTTCAACTCACCAACCCGGGTGATGAAGGCGGAGAAACTTTTGCGGAAAGCCGGCTTGGTCTGCCAGCTGATTCCAGCCCCACGCCAAGTGGCCGAAGGTTGCGCCCTGGCCTTGCGCTTTGCCGCCACTGAACAGACAGCCATCTTTAACGAACTGGGCGCAGCAAATCTGCCCCCCCGTCGGCTGTACGGCAAACATCAGGGACTTCTGAGCGCCCTGGAACTGACCAGCGAAAACGAATAGCGGAGAACTCTCAGATGGCCATCTATCTCGACAACGCCGCCACTACCTTTCCTAAGCCCGAAAGCGTTTATCACGCCCTAGACCAAACCGGCCGCCATCTCGCCATCAGCCCTGGCCGTGGCAGCTACAGCCTGGCCCTGGAGGCGGGACGCCTGGTCTACGAGGTGCGGGAAACGGTGGCCGAATTCTTCAATATCCCCGATCCGAGCCGGGTGGTCTTCACCGCCAACGCCACCGAGGCCATCAACCTGGCCCTGTTCGGCCTGCTGCGGCCTGGCGACCGGGTGGTCAGCACCACGATGGAACACAACGCCGTCAGTCGACCGCTACAGGTCCTGGCGAGTCGCGGCATCGAGATCGAGCGGGTGCCTGCCGACACCACCGGACAGGTGTCAGCGGCCGCCATCCGCGAAGCCGTCACCAACGGCGGGAAAATCGCCCGCATGGTGGTCCTCAGCCACTGTTCCAACGTCACCGGCAGCATCCAGCCCATCGAGGAGATCGGCCCCTGGTGCCGGCAACAGGGTGTATTGTTCATGGTCGATGCCGCCCAGAGCGCCGGCCTGCTGCCCATTGACGTACAAAGCATGGGCATCGACCTGCTCGCCGCAGCGGGTCACAAAGGTCTGCTCGGCCCAGCGGGTACCGGCTTTCTCTATTTGGTCGAAGGCCTGCAGCCAACACCACTCATCTACGGCGGCACCGGGGGAAACTCCGCCTCGCCATTGATGCCCGAGGAATTGCCCGAACGCCTGGAGTGCGGCACCCTTAACACCCAAGCCCTGGCCGGCCTGCAGGCCGGCATCGACTTTGTCCGTAGCCATGGCCTGGAACAAATCCGGCGGCACAAAAGCGCTTTACTGGAACAGTTATTCTTCGGTTTAAGCCGCCTGCCCGGTATTCGTATCCATGGGCCGAGCCAAGTTCAGCCCCAGGGCGGCCTGCTCTCCTTCAGCCTCGCGGGCCAGGATCCTTCGGAGATCGGCTTTCTGCTCGACGTCGAATACGATATCTGCATCCGCACCGGCCTGCACTGCGCCCCCGATGCCCACCGCAACATCGGCACCCTACCTGCCGGCACCCTTCGAGTCAGCCCGGGGTTATTCAATACGGCGGCGGACATCGACGCCTTACTCCGCGCTATGGACAGGATCCTCTGCGCCAAATCGACCATATCGGCCTGACGGCAAGCCCCTAGCAGGAGAAATACTGATGCATCTGCGCCGGAAAATACTGACCCTTTTACTGCTGTTCTTCAGCATCAGTCCGGTACTCCCTATGGGCAAAGCAGGGGCCAATGAAAAAACAACCCTGCGCATCTCTGCCGGTGTTGGTCTCAAGGATGCCCTCTATGCCATTCAACAGGCCTACGAATAACAACAACCAGCGGTGGCCATTGAGTTTAATTTTGCCGCCTCCGGCTTTTTACGCAAACAAATCGAGCAGGGCGCCCCGATCGATATGTTTCTCGCCCCCGGCCGCCTGCATCTGCAGGCTCTCCTCGATGGTGGCTTTACCGATAGGGAGCACAGCTGTGCCCTTCTCGGCAATCAACTGATCCTCATCGTATCCCGGGAAAAGCAGTATCAAATAAAAGGATTCGCCGATCTGAACGAACAGACTGAGACAATGGCCATCGGCATGCCGCAGATGGTACCGGTCGGACGCTACGCCAAGCAAACCTTGAGCCATTTCGGTCTGTGGAAATCCTTGCGACCACACATGGTCTACGGTAAAAGCGTTCGCCAGGTACTAGCCTATGTCGATTCAGGCAACGCCGATGCCGGACTGATCTTCTCCTCCGATACCAAGCTGCTAACGACTGCCGTGGTAGCGGCTATCGCACCGGACAACAGCCACGCTCCCATCGTATTCTCCATGGCGTCCATGCTCGGCAGCCGTCAACCAAAAGCCCTCGCGAATTTCGCCACCTTCCTGCAAAGCCAGCAGGCCGCCACTATCTTTGCCAGTCAGGGATTCATTCCTCTGCTTGCGCCAGAAGAGACTTGAACCTTTTATAAAGAACTTTTGATCCGGCCATGCCCTTCAAACGTGACTTTCCCCCCGGTTTACCTTTAAGCGCCATTCTTTATCCTCCTTGTGCTTTTCATGCCAAAACGGAAACATGTTCCGCGTTGACATCCTGTGCCTGTTTGATTAATGTCGGCTGGTACGGAAGTGTATCTGGTTGAAAAATAGATTTTTTTGGAGCATACATGACCATTCGAGGCAAGATCACCGCCCTGGGCGTTGCACTGGTACTGCTGACCACCGGCGCCATCGTTGGTATCACCCGTTTTCAAGAAAAACGCATCGGCCAACGGGTGAGCGCGATCATCAAGGGACAGGCTCGGCAAGAAGCCGGCAAGGTGGCACGTAACGTCCATCTGATGTGTGAGGTGATGCGCGCCGAGGTGCAGGAAACTGTCTCCCATAATATTCGGGTTGCCGAGGATCTACTGCAGCGGCAAGGCGGCATTAAGTTCGCCGAGGAGCAGGTAGACTGGCAAGCGGTCAATCAGTTCAACCAACAGACAACGCACCTTAGCTTGCCGAAAATGCAGGTGGGTAATGATTGGCTTAGCCAGAACCTAAAGGCCGACTCGCCGACGCCACTGGTCGACGAAATCAAATCCCTGGTGGGGGGCACGGCAACGGTCTTTCAGCGCATGAATGAAGCCGGGGACATGCTGCGGGTGGCGACCAACGTGTTACAAGCGGACGGCAGCCGGGCTATCGGCACCTTTATCCCCCAGAGCCAACCGGACGGTATAACCAATGAGGTCATTGCCGCGGTACTAGCTGGCGAAACCTATTTCGGCCGCGCTTTTGTGGTCAATACCTGGTACATGACTGCCTACGAACCGATCTGGGACCAAACGGGTCAAAAAGTGGTAGGCATGCTCTATGTGGGCGAGATGCAGGAGAATATTCCCAGCCTGCGTCTGGGGATCCGTACCATGTCCGTAGGACAAACCGGCTATGTGCAGGTATTGGGCGGCAGCGGCGACCATCTCGGTCAACTGCAGATCAGCCCCGATCCAGCCTTGCGAGGCAACAGCCTGTGGGATCTGCAGGACAGCAGCAATCAACGCCTGGTGATGCGCGATATCATTGCCAAAGCCAAACAATTGCACACCCGGGACGAACAGGCCATTCCGGTGGCCTTTGACCACTTTACCTTGCAGCAAGAGGGAGATGCCCAGCCGCGTCGACGGATTGCCGCCATCAGCTATTATGAGCCTTGGGATTGGGTTGTGGTGGCGGTGTTTAACGAAGACGACCTGGACACGGCCCATGCTTCGGTAGCGAAGGGCCTGATCGATATCGTCCGCTCAGTGGTGGCGGTCGCAGTGGCGGTCATGCTGCTGGCGGTTATAGCGGGGCTGATTCTGGCCTGCAATATTATCGAACCGCTCAAACAAACAGCTGCGATGATCAAGGGCCTGAAAAAGGGCCGTTTCGACCAACGGCTGAACCTCGACCGCCACGATGAGATTGGCGAGATCGCCGGCGCCATGGACAGCTTTGCCGACGATCTGCAACAGGAGATTCAGACCACCTTTGAAAAGTTGGCTCAGGGGGACTTCACCTTCCAGGCCAAGGGGATGCTTGCCGCGCCTTTGGCCAAAGCCAATCTGGCCCTCAATGACCTAATTCAAGAAGCGCAGGGGATTGCCGACCAGGTGGCCCAGGGTGCCGCCGAAATGTCGGATGAAGCAACACCGGCCGAAGCACAGCCGAAAGCAGCGGATTCAGCCGAATTGAGTGGGGACCAGACTCCCGCTACGACGGGAAAGATCTTTGAAATCATCAAAGTAATCGAGGAGATCGCCTTTCAAACCAACCTGCTGACCCTCAGTGCCGCGTCGGAATCGACCCGTAGCAGCGAGTCCTGCGCAAGCCTGGCAGAGGTGGCGGAAGAGGTACGTACCCTGGCAGCCCGCAGTGCACGGACAGCTAAAGATACGGCAGAACTCATCGAAGGGACCTCCGGCGTGGGCAGCCCATCGACCGATCAGATGGCCACTGCGCTGCGTAAGATCGTCGCCGGTATCGGTCAGGCCACGGAACTGGCCTCAGAAATTGCCGTTACCAGCAAGGCCCCAGCCACTTCCCAAGCGGAAACCCTGCTCAGCCAGGCCCAGCGATTAAAGGGGCTGCTAGCCAACTTCAAGGTCTGTCAGCAAGACAATCTAGCGGCATGGACCGAGTTTCAAGCAGGCGCCCTCTCTTCTGGGGCCACTAAGAAGGACAAGACCGGAAAAAAATAGGCGATTATTTGGCGATATCGAAGCTAGCAGATCCGCCGCAGGCGATCGACACCATAAAGGCAGAGTGGCCTTCTTTGGATACCCGCCACCCAACAGGAAAAAGCTTATGGAAAAGATTTTTGAGTTCATCGACCCAGGCGAGATTGTGACTTTGTATAACCATGGCACGCATGTGGTGGAAGTTATGATGTTTCTTGACGATCGGCACACTCTTGAGCCCCATTCTGTGGTCTTGAGCCACGCTGAAGCCGAGCAGAGGATAACTGACTTGCGGAACCGTCAGAATTTGATGTCCTGACTCAAGGCATCTCCAACAAAACAGAAACAGAAAAGGCCCGACCTGAGATGACAGGCGGGCCTTTTCTTGTTTTAGGAAAGGTGGATTTCGGGAAATACTGAAAGCCTCCCTCTTTTCACTCTCTCCAACGGTGAAATCTGGCTCTCTTGTCTGGTCCCTACTAAAGCCCTGGAATTCCGATAGGGCCAGGAAGATCTGGGATACCGCACCCTGAAAGTAAGATTGTAATAAGCGAAATAAATATTAAAATTGCCAGTTGTTTCATACAAATTCCTCCTTAAAGCATAAATAAATGGTTAAGCGGCTTGGTTCAGTTGATGGTCAAGAGGATTATCCTGCCTCCCTCTTCCATTCTTTGATTCCGTAACGCAACCTATGTTTGGTGGGTACTCGGGACAGTATCCGTCGATTGTCAAAGCGGTTAACGTCTTCGTTTGTAACCTGCCTCGAGCTAACATAGGATGATACGAGTCTTGGGCTATGGTCTGCATCGGACTTCCCATCCTCAAACTTTGGCTGCCTTAGATACTGAATGATCATCCAGTCTGTCATTTCCCGAGTCTTGTAGGCTGAAGGCAAGGCGTCATATAGATCACTGGCACTATCCCCATGCATCTTTTGCATCAATAATTTCATCTTCCAATTGACAACTTTAGAGAAACGCAGGTCTCGGTTTAACTCTCTAATGGCGCATATAGCATTCCACCGCTGGTCGGACAGCTGACTTACCAAACTCTCTTTGATTTCCACGCGTTTGCCAGCCGGACAGTAATCAAAAATGCTACCGCATCTCAGAAACAGTAGACTCAAAACAGGGCTTAGCATACGTGCTCTCCTAACCTTGACTTCAGCGGGAGCAGCAAGCGATCCTCTATAATTATTTCTTTTAGGGCAACTCGGGAAAGGGACTGACAACCTGCCAAACGCCCTGTTTCATCCCTTCACCCTGCTGGTAGACCCACTCCTGCTTCAGACGGTATTTCTTCACCACCACCGACGGCAACCGGTAATATTCAAGCAGGGTTACGGTATCGGCTTTTCGTTGATCGTCGCTAAATTCCACCGACTGAGGCTGAACGCCAACAAAATGCAGGTCCTCGTCGACCTGGCAGTTCTCCAGGTACGCCTCCTTCTGCTCCGGTGCCAGATAGCGGCCGGCCCCATTGCAATCCTGCCAGCGCAATCGCTCGATGAAATCGTCCCGTGCCTCGAGCATGGTCTCTTCTGGGCGC
>JAIOSZ010000276.1 GCA_021107335.1 Desulfuromonadaceae bacterium
AAGGAGTACTCATAAGAATGATTGTATTTCCCGTGTGTTATTGATTTACACCTAAGATTCTTTTGCAAAAATCAAAATATTCATCAAGGTTTACCATGTTCAATATCCATAGGTTATACGTTTTCTCGAAGGGTATTCCGCTGTCACTTGCAAACGATTTTGGGTAAATAAGTACTGGTATGCTATCTGTGTCAAGTTTTACACACATCATTGAAAGAAAAAAATAAAGTATCTCTTTGTTGATCCCCTCAGGGTCAACAATAAATATTTTTATAGAGTTGTTTATTTCCGACATATTGAGCCCAATGTCAGAAACGTTGACAATAACTATAGCTTTGAGACTGTCTTTTATTCTTAAAGAGAAAAGGTGGCGTTCTTTTTTAAGACCGAGTGATGCATATTCCTTGGTCAGGCTCTCGTCATTATCACAACCGGGTTCGAGGTTGAGGGCTGCCGCCATAAGACCACCCGATGTATACTCCAGGAAACTATTGAGTTCGTCTAGATCCTCGTCTGTTGTTCGATTAATGCTCAAGGGAGATGCAAGGACCCATTTAGTGTCGAATGACTTCCGAAAGTGGAGGTAGGCAAAAGGGTCGATGGAGCAGGCTTTTGGATTGTTGATATGTTTGGCTGCTCCCCCAAAATATCGGTGAGGGAAGCGGTTTTCAGGTCGAAAGAAGCCAAATACGAAATCCAGGTGCGAGGAGTAGAGGCGGTGCGCTTCGTTGACATATCGACTGATTTGACTGAGAACCACCAGGCCGCCTTTGCCGGTAGCCGTTTTGCGAGCTGCGTGATGATGTATTAACCAAGAGTTCCGATAAAAGCGGATCATGGACATGTGCGCCAGGATGGTGCCGTTGTCCTGGTAAACAAAATGCCTGGCAATATTAGGCTTCTTTTCATATAGCGTTTGGTACGTTTTTTTGAATGTGTCCTTGTTGGCTTTGAGGTGAATGTATTTCTCGGGATAAATAAAGCCGGAGTCAAAGAAAAACTTCCACAGTGCATCAAGATCAACTCGGTTGCTCAGATACGAACACTTGTTGTCTGCTTGATAGAGTATGGCCAGCAGTCGCGTTTGTTCTTCTATTCTCATGTCGAGAAAGGCGATACCGCAGGTTACCGTATCGGAATGCTTGGCGTTCTCAAGTGGCGTGCGGTAAACGACTTGGGCTTTACATTGCAGGCTGTCGCTGTTGGCAAAGGTTAGCGCAAGTGCTGGGATTATTAATCCTGGTAATAAGGCAGAGACTTGGGCATTTTCTGACACAGACAGGCCTGACCCAGAAATGTCGTTAACGTCGAGGTCGACCCATTTTCCTGTTAGGGGATGTTTGAAATTTATATTTGGCGACGGGGTGAGTTGTTGTCGGGTGCTGCGGTATTTTTTGGTTTTAAATTTGAATATGCGGTCACTGTTTGGGGTTAACACAATGGTCGCGTATTCTGGCCGCATGACTGTTTAAGGATGGTGCACTCGGTTGAATAAATTGTTTCGCCCTCGCGGGAAAGAACAAGGGCGGCAAGTGCCTCGGGATTGAGCCACTGAAAGGTTTGGGGAGGAGCTGCCTTGACCTTTATGTTCAGCGAGGTCGCGCTGAATTCAGTCAGGGCGCCCTGAAAGCTGCTCCCGTTTTGAATTAATTGAGCGCTGATCTCAGAGCAGGGATATCTGTGAAACCTCCTCGAGTTAAGCTCCTCGCAAGTTTTCGGTAGGATAAAATGAAGGGTGTGGCGATTAATCTCAACGACTTGGGGATTGACCACAAGAGCGTTTTGACCATCGTTGACCAATAGGTGCTGAAAGTGGTGTTCTTGCAACTTCCGCTGAAGTTCATGGCTGCTATGCCAACTGCAAATGAGGTTGTTGTCGGTACAGGGTTGCGGTTTGATTAGCAGTGACAGAATGGTGTCGTACCGTTTGTGGCGGAAGCAGGCTGTGATGGTGCCATCAAGAAAGTGGATATAGTTAAATTTATTTATTAATTCTTTTAAGCTGTACGTTTGGGGCGGGTGGGCGTCGGAGGCAGGACGACCTTCGGTTGGTGACTGCTGAAGCTCAGTAACAGTCCCTTTGCAGGATTCCATGGGGAGGCGACCCATCTTTTTAATGGTAATCCCCAGGGAAGGATGTGGCAGTTTTGACGCAAGCCTCACCTGGGAGAACAATTCAAATTAAATAGCAGCGACGACGGATATGGTATGTTGAAAGATACGCCTAATTTTCTAACATAGGGCGGCGATTTGTTCAAGCCTAGAAATCATAAAATGTCCTGAAGAATGACGGGGTTCGCTTAGTTTTTGCTAGGATTAATACTATAGGAAGGCTTGTTCTCTATATAAAGTTCGCTACGAAGGGGTTCGGCAGGCCTTAATCGTCTCGATTATTGTTCTTGTGAGGCTTTGTCGGAAGTGTTGGGTCTGCGTGGTCGGTATGGCTGCTCGCTGATGGCCGGGTCGGATTTTGAAGGTTGCGCAGCCGTTCGCCCATGGTTTTTTCATAGCCCCGCTCGGTCGGTTGGTAATAGCTGCGTCCTTGCAATTCCTCTGGTAGATAGTTTTGGGTCGTGTGTCCACCGTTATAATCGTGGGGGTAGCGATAGTCTTTGCCGTAGTCGAGTTCTTTCATCAGTTTGGTTGGGGCGTTGCGCAGGTGCAGGGGGATAGGCAGGGCACCGCTTCGTCGGACTTCAGCCAGGGCTTCGTCAATGCCGCGGTAAGAGGCATTGCTTTTTGGTGCGCAGGCCAGGTAGGTAGCAGCTTGAGCCAGTGGGATGCGACCCTCAGGCATGCCGACAAAGTGAACGGCTTGCTGCGTCGTCAGTGCAATCTGTAGGCCTCGGGGGTCAGCATTGCCAATGTCTTCGGCGGCGAAGATGACCATTCTCCGGGCGATGAATAAGGGGTCTTCTCCTGCCTCAATCATGCGAGCTAGCCAGTAAAGTGCGGCATCGGGATCGGAGCCGCGCAGGCTTTTGATGAAGGCGGAGATCACGAAGTAGTGCTCCTCGGCTCCCTTGTCATAGCGTAGCCCCTGTTTTTGCAGGGCTTCTTTGACGGTTGGCAGGGTGATGGCCCCTTTTCCGGTCAGGGCGGCTGCCAGTTCCAGGGCATTGAGGCCGGCTCGGGCATCGCCGTGAGCCTGTTCGGCGAGAAAAGCAACGGCTTCCTCGGTGGTGTCTTGGTGTCGGCCATTGAGGCCCCTCGGATCTGCCAGGGCACGCATCAGTAAGGTTGTGATCTGTGCAGTGTCGAGGTCGTGCAGGACGAGGATTCTTGAGCGGGAGAGCAGTGCGGAGTTAATCTCGAAAGACGGATTTTCCGTCGTAGCTCCGACCAGGATAATGTCACCCCGTTCCACATAGGGCAAAAAAGCATCCTGCTGGGCCTTGTTGAAGCGGTGAATCTCGTCGACGAACAGCAAGGTTTTGCGGCTGTGGTAAGCGCGTTCTTCTTGGGCCTGTTTGACCACTTCGCGTACTTCTTTGACCCCTTGCAGGACGGCGGAGAAAAATACAAAGCGGCTGCTGGTGCTGTTGGCGATAACTTGAGCCAACGTGGTTTTGCCGGTGCCGGGTGGTCCCCAGAAAATTGCCGAGGAGAGTTGATCGGTTTCGATCAGCCGACGGAGTATTTTGTTGGGACCAAGAAGATGTTCTTGGCCAACCATTTCCTCCAGGGTCCTGGGGCGCATACGCTCAGCCAAGGGGGCTGCTGAATTGGGTTCCTGGTTTGTTTCAAAAAGATCCATGGTAGTTCCAAATAAGGTTTTGGGGGCAGTATCGACTCTAGCACAGAGGGACGGTTGGCGACAAGCTGGTTTTGCTATAAGTTGTTGAAAGTGATGGACTTTGTTTGGGTGCTGTGATATTTTCGGCGGCATGCCGAGAGCGGCGGAAAGGGAACGTATGAAAGGGATCGGAATCTACGCCAAGTGCAGTCATCCCGATGCGGTTCGTGTCGCCGGTGAAGTGGTCGATTGGCTCGCCAAGAGGGGGCTGAACGTTTTTCTGGAAGAGGCATTGGCCCGTCAGTTGTCCGGGCAGGGACCAGGGTATGAACGGAGAGAGATTCCCTCCATGGTCGATCTGATCGTCGTCCTTGGCGGTGACGGCACTTTGATTTCCGTAGCCAGGCAAGTGGCTCGGCATAATGGCGACAGGGATATACCCATTCTTGGCGTCAATCTGGGTAGCCTTGGATTCTTGACCGAAATTACTCGCGACGAGATGTTTCCCTGTTTGGAAAAGGTCCTTCGGGGCGATTTCAAGTTGTCTCAACGAATGATGCTGGAGGCGGTCATCCTTCGTGATGGCCAAGAGCTTAAGCGTTTTCGGGTGCTTAACGACATCGTTCTTAATAAGGGTGCGATTGCCCGTATCGTCGATATGGAAGTTTTGGTCGATGATGCCTATCTGACGACATTTAAGGCTGATGGCCTGGTTATTGCTACTCCTACCGGTTCGACGGCCTACAATCTTTCTGCTGGTGGTCCGATTATCTCACCCGGGTTGCACTGTTTTGTGATTTCGCCGATCTGTCCGCATATGCTGGCCAATAGGCCGCTGATCGTTTCTGATGATGCTATGATTCGGGTCGAGGTCAAATCCAAGGACGCGCATGTGGTTTTTACCGCCGATGGCCAAGTTGCAGTTGATTTACAGGCTGGCGATTTGATCCAGATTTGCAAAGCCCGGCGAGGTACACTGCTGATTGATAGCCCATCCAGAGACTATTTTGAAGTGCTGCGCACCAAGTTGGGTTGGGGAGAACGATAAACCTCTGTTGCAATTGAGAGAAACGCGATGTTGACGGATCTTCACATTAGAAATTTTGCGATTATCGACGCTCTAGAGATCGGATTCTCTTCTGGGTTCAATGTCTTGACCGGAGAAACCGGTGCCGGTAAATCGATTATCATCGATGCTGTTGCATTATTGCTTGGTGGCCGGGCACGTGTCGACTTGATCCGTACGGGTAGTGAAGAAGCGGTGGTCGAAGCTGTTTTTGATCTTCAGGGGCAACCGGTTGTACGCCAAGTCCTGGCCGCTGGTGGGTTCGAAGATGAAGACGAATTGCTGATCAAAAGGGTGGTTAATCGCAGCGGCCGCAATAAGATTTACATCAACGGAAGCTTGGCCAAGCTGGCTCAGTTGCAGCCGTTGACCAGTCAGTTGATGAATATCTATGGCCAGCATGAGCACCAGGGGTTGCAGCGGGCAGACAGTCATCTGGTCTTTCTCGATAGTTTCGCCGGACTGCAACCGGAATTGGAGGTCTACCGGCGTTGCTTTGACGAGATTCAGGGGTTAGAGCAGCAACTCCAAAAGCTACAGGAAGCTGAGGCTGGCCGTCTGCAGCGACTAGATCTGTTGAAATTTCAGTTGCGCGAGCTCGATGAAGCGAACCTGCTAGCAGGCGAAGATGAAGAACTGCTTGCCGAGCGTTCCTTGCTGCAACATGGCGAGCGTCTGTCCCGTTCCGCTTTAACCGGTTACGAAACTCTTTACGGTGCCGAGCAGGCGGTTTGTACTCATCTGGATGCAGTCGCTGCTGAACTGGAAAACAGCGCGGCGATCGATGGTCAGTTATCGCCTTTGGCAGAGACGGTACGTTCATCTCTGTATATGTTGGAAGATGTCGCCGAACAGCTGCGCACTTATGCCGGCAAGGTCTCTTTTGATGCCGCTCGCCTCAACCAGGTAGAAAAGCGGCTGGCGGTGCTGGCCGATTTACAGCGAAAGTATGCTAGTACTATTGACGGCCTGTTGGTGTATCGAGAAGAAATTGCGCAAGAGAGTGAAGCTCTGGTGCATGCCGATGCCACCAAAGAGGAGTTGACGAAGCGTCTTGAGCAGGGGCACCTGCAGTTGCAGCAACAGGGTGACGCTATTTCAACACGGAGACGTGTCGCTGCCGAGACCTTACGGGAGGCTGTCGAAGGGGAATTGGCCGAGCTGGCCATGCCCAAGGCCCAGTTTGAGATGCGCCTTTTTGCCTTGCCGCAAGCGGGGCCTGGCGGTCTGGAGCGGGGGGAATTCTATCTAGCTGCCAATCTGGGCGAAGATTCCAAGCCCTTGGCTTGGATCGCGTCGGGTGGCGAATTGTCGCGCATTATGTTGGCCTTGCGCCGCGCCGCGCCGGGCGCTGACCATATCGCTACGCTGATCTTTGATGAGGTCGATGCCGGCATCGGCGGGGTGGCAGCCAGCGCGGTCGGTCAAAAATTGCAGGCCATTGCCAGAGGGGCCCAAGTGCTGTGTATCACCCATCTGCCCCAAGTGGCGGCCTTTGCCGATCATCACTATCGGGTGGAAAAACAGGAGCGGGATGGCCGCACCTGCACTGGTCTGGTACATCTCGAAGGTGAAGAACGCATCGAAGAAATGGCACGTATGCTGGGGGGAGCTCAGGTCACCGAGCGCACTCTAGAACATGCTCGCGAGATTATCGTCCAATCGGCCCCTCAGTAGTCGCTTTGTATGGGCCATATCCACTATAAACACATCCAGCGAAAGTAAGATGATGGCTATTCGTAAAGCCCGCATACCCGACGCCAAGGCCATTCATAAGTTACTGATTACCTATGCTCAGCAGGAGTTGATGCTGTCCCGCTCTCTGCCCGATATTTATGAGCGAATTCGTTCGTTTTATGTTTATGAGGTTTCGGGCGAGATTTTGGGAACGGTCAGTTTGCAGATCTGTTGGGAGGATCTGGCGGAAGTGCGCTCCCTGGCTGTTGCCGAAAGCCAGGTGAAGAAGGGGATGGGCCGGCAGCTGGTACAATCCTGTCTCGAAGAGGCGCGGGCGTTGGGCCTGAAAAAGGTCTTTGCCCTGACTTACCAGCCGGTCTTCTTTGAGAAGATGGGTTTTCAGTACATCGAGAAAGCTGAACTTCCGCAAAAAATCTGGAGCGATTGCGTCAAATGTCCTAAGTTTCCCGATTGTGACGAAATCGCCATGAGCGTCGTTCTGTGACCTGTTTGCTTCGTTGGTGAAAGGATTAATGGCTTGACAGAGAGACGGGTTTTTTCTATTAATTAGAGCCGTTAAGCTGATTTTGAGTTATTAGGTTCTGACGTGTCAGTCACCCGGATAGCAGCTCGGGTATCGTATTTATATCAGGCAGTTTTCCTGTGTGCTTTGTAGAGGACTATTCACTTGGCTGAACAGCAGTTATCCATTATCGTTATTCCTGATGGTTCCCATCGGGTACGGCGCTTTCGTCTTGGGACCCGTGGCCTGAAATGGACTGTCGGGTTTATAGCGGTCTTTCTGTTGGGGGTCTCCTTGTTAGCTGTTGACTACTGTCGGACGACTTTTGATCGAAGTGAGTTGCAGCAGCTGCGAGCTGATAATGGCAGTCAGCAGGAGTTGATTCGCACTCTGTCGGTGGGTCTCGAGAGTCTGCGGCGCGATATGGTGATTTTGGCACAAAATGACGCCAAGGTTCGCTTAATGGCGGAACTGGTCGGCCCCACTCCTGAAGTTCCGGCCGGCTTGGGCGGTCCGCTCGAGGTCGATGCCGCCGGAGAGCTTTCCGAGCTGCAGCAGCATATCGATCAGATACGGCGGGATATCGATTTGCGCCGCCAGAGCCTTGAAGAGATACAGAGCTTTTTCAATGATCAGAGCTCGCTGCTGGCGGCTAAACCCAAAGGGTGGCCAACCAAGGGGTGGGTTACTTCCGGGTTCGGTCGCCGTCTGTCACCCTTTACCGGTCGCCGCAAGGTGCATCATAGTTATGATATCGCTGCACGAACCGGTACGCCGGTACTGGCTACGGCTAACGGTGTGGTCAGCAGGGTGGTGTCTTTGTCCGATTACGGTAAGATGGTGGTTCTTGATCACGGCTATGGATATCAGACCTACTATGCGCACAATTCCAAAATTTTGGTCAAGGTCGGGCAGCGTATCCAGCGAGGCGAAAAGATTGCTGCAGTAGGAAATACCGGTCGTTCGACCGGTTCCCACCTTCATTACGAGGTGCGCCTCAACGGTGTTCCCGTCAATCCAAAACGTTACCTCTGAAACTGTTCAATCATAGGCCCCGCTTCGACGGGGCTTTTTCTTGGCCGGTAATCAACCGAAATAGTGTTGTTGCCGGCTGTGGCGTTTCGGCGTTTTCGTCTTGTCGGTCGTTAACCGCTATGATAAAATTCGACGTTTCTAAGGAAGTTGTCAGTAGTTCCTTAGAATGCCCAGATAGCTGAATAGATTCCTGTGTGAATTAAATATTTAGGGAGATTATATAGATGATTAACCGTGTTCTGCAGAAGCTCTTCGGTAGTAAAAATGAGCGCGAATTGAAGTGTTTACGGACGCTTATTGAGGAAGTCAATGCTATCGAAGAGACCTTTGTTGGCCTCGATGATTCGCAATTGGCCGCCAAGACCGAGCAGTTCCGTCAGCGTCTCGCTGCGGGAGAGACCTTAGACGACCTGTTAGCCGAAGCCTTTGCCGTGGTACGAGAAGCGGCCAAGCGGGTCTTGGGCATGCGTCATTTCGATGTGCAGTTGATCGGCGGCATCGTTTTGCACCAGGGCAAGATTGCCGAAATGAAGACCGGTGAAGGTAAGACTTTGATGGCGACCCTGGCTTCTTATCTCAATGCCCTGCCGGCCAAGGGAGTGCATGTGATAACGGTCAATGATTACCTGGCCAGCCGCGATGCCGGATGGATGGGGCAGGTGCACCGTTTCCTGGGCTTGACGGTCGATTGTATTGTCCATGGACTGACCGATGAACAACGTAAAAAAGCTTATCGGTGCGATATCACTTACGGCACCAACAACGAATTCGGGTTTGATTATCTGCGCGACAATATGAAGTTTTCTCTGGACGATTATGTTCAGCGTCCATTGCATTACGCGATTGTCGATGAGGTCGATTCGATCCTTATCGATGAGGCCCGGACCCCGCTGATTATTTCCGGGCCGAGCGAAGATTCCAGCGAGCTTTACTACACCGCCAACCGCATTATCCCGATGCTGAAAATGGGCGAGCTTATTGAAACCCGTGACGGCGCGATCGGCCAGACGCTCAAGGAATATACCGGCGATTATACCATCGACGAGAAGGCCAAGAGCTCTATGCTCACAGAGGAGGGGGTCACCCGGGTCGAAAAACTTTTGAGTATCGACAACCTCTACGAGCCGGGCAATATTGCGCTGCTGCATCACGTCAATCAGGCCCTTAAGGCGCACGTGCTGTTCAAGCGCGACGTCGATTACGTGGTCAAGGATGGCGAGGTAATGATCGTCGACGAATTTACCGGCCGTTTGATGCCCGGTCGGCGCTGGAGTGATGGTCTGCATCAAGCGGTAGAGGCCAAAGAAGGGGTTAAGATCGAGAGTGAAAACCAGACCCTGGCTACGATTACTTTTCAGAATTATTTCCGCATGTACGACAAGTTGGCCGGTATGACCGGTACCGCCGATACGGAAGCGGCCGAATTCCATCAGATCTACAAGCTCGATGTCGTGGTTCTACCGACCAATCGGCCGATGGTCCGTAAAGACCAGTCCGATGTTATCTATAAGACAGAGAAAGAGAAGTTTAACGCACTGGTCGAGGATATCGCCGGGCGCTTCGATAAGGGCCAGCCGGTGTTGGTCGGTACTATCTCCATCGAAAACTCCGAGATTCTAGCAGGCCTGTTGAAAAAAAAGGGCGTTCCGCACCATGTTTTGAACGCCAAACATCATGAAAAAGAGGCCGAAATCGTGGCCCAAGCCGGTCGCAAGGGGGCGATAACCATCGCTACCAACATGGCCGGTCGCGGTACCGATATCGTCCTTGGCGGCAACCCGGAGATGTTGGCCCAGCGGGAAGCGGCTACGGCTGACGATCCTGAAGCTGTCCTCCCGGACCTGTTGGCCAAGTACCAGGACCTATGCGGCAAAGAAAAAGCCGAGGTTCTGGAGGCGGGCGGTCTGTACATTCTCGGCACCGAGCGTCATGATTCGCGACGTATCGATAACCAGTTGCGTGGTCGAGCCGGTCGTCAGGGTGATCCAGGCGAAAGCCATTTTTACCTCAGCCTTGAAGACGATCTGCTGCGCATCTTCGGTTCCCATCGGGTGGCCTATGTCATGGATCGTCTGAAGATCCCTGAAGGTGAGCCGATTGAACACGGCATGATCTCCAAGGCCATCGAGAATGCGCAGAAAAAGGTCGAAGGGCATAACTTCGAAATTCGCAAGCACCTTATCGAGTATGACGATGTCATGAACACCCAGCGCAAGGTCATCTACACCCAGCGCAAAGAGGTTTTGGCCGGAGAAAACCTGCGGGATATCGTGATCGGTATTATGGACGAGTTGGTCGAAGATACGGTGGCGACCTTCTGTCCGGAAAAGACGCCGCCCAAGGATTGGAACTGGAATAGCTTGGGGGAAGACTTTTACGGTCTGTTCAATATGCTATTTGTGGCTCCCGAAACCATCGATGAAAAGCTGACTCAGGCGCAGCTGGTCAAACAACTCAAGGCCCAGGTGCAAAATCGTTTGCAGGAGCGGGAAGAAGAGTTTTCGACCCCGGTATTCGAGCATCTGATGAAGGTTTTGCTGCTACAGGTCATCGATTCCCAGTGGAAAGATCATCTGCTGTCCGTCGATCACCTTAAGGAGGGCATCGGTCTGCGGGGCTACGCTCAGCAGGATCCCAAGGAAGCCTATAAGCGCGAGGCTTATGAGCTGTTCCTGGCAATGATGGGCCGCATCCGCCAGGAAGTTATCGAAAAACTGTTCCGCATTCAGCTTGCCCGGGAAGAAGATATCGATCGGATGGAAGAACAGCAACGGCGTCGACGGATTGAGTTTAATCGTGCCGGTGGTGAGGATCAGGTGCGCAAACCGGTGACTCGTCAGGATGCAAAGGTCGGACGTAACGATCCTTGCCCTTGCGGTAGCGGTCAGAAATACAAGAAGTGCTGCGGGGTGTAAGGACGTCGTGGCGCCAGTTTTAAGCTCATGCAGGAGTATGGCAACTATGATAAAGACTAACCAATCTGAAGAAATATTGGGGTTCAAATTCGCGGCGGAGGCTTCGGGTATTCGAAAATCCGGGCGTCTCGATCTGGCCCTGATTTATTCCGAAGTTCCGGCCCGCTGCGCCGGGGTTTTTACGACCAATAAAATCAAGGCAGCACCGTTGCTGCTAACCGAACCCCGCATCGCTGCCGGTTTGTGCCAGGCTATCCTGGTCAACAGCGGTAATGCCAATGCCTGTACCGGAGCTCAGGGGTTACGTGATGCAAAGCGTTGCTCAGAGCTGGCTGCGGCTGTCTTGCAGATACCAGAGGAGTATCTGGCGGTCTCATCCACCGGCGTCATTGGTGCGCCGCTGCCAATGGATCCCTTTGAGACGAGCATCCCTCTGCTGGCCAAGAACCTGGTTTTCGACGGAGTCGAAGGGGTCTCCCAGGCGATTATGACCACCGACTCCTTTTCCAAGCTGGCTTCCTGTCAGGGGGAGGTGGTGAAGACCCCCTACCGCCTGCTTGGTGTGGCCAAGGGCGCGGGCATGATTCATCCCAACATGGCGACCATGCTCGGTTTCGTATTGACCGACGCCCAAGTGGAGCCGATTCTGTTGCAGGAAGCATTACGCCGAGCTGTAGAAAACTCCTTTAATATTATTACCGTCGATGGCGATACCTCTACCAATGATATGGTGCTGCTGCTGGCCAACGGCGCCGCCGGTAATCGGGAGATCTGTAGCGGTACCGCAGAGGGTGAACGCTTCGTTGAAGAGTTGACCGGAGTGCTGCTGGAACTGGCCAAGATGATCGTGCGGGATGGGGAAGGGGCAACTAAGCTGGTGCGAATTCGCATCACCGGCGCTGCCAGCGATGGCGATGCCAAAAAAGCCGCGAACAGTGTGGCCACCTCCTCGCTGGTGAAAACGGCCTTTTTTGGCGAAGATGCCAACTGGGGCCGAATTATAGCCGCTGTCGGGTATTCGGGGGCCGCCGTCGATCCCGAGCGGGTCGAAATTTGTTTCGATGATGTGCCTGTGGTCCGGCAGGGGATTAGTACCGGCAAGGAGCTAGAAGCTCAAGCGACCACGATACTGAAACAGGCTGAATTTACCGTGACTGTCGATTTGGGGCTAGGCTCTGCTAGCGCTGACTATTATACCTCCGACCTGACCTATGAATACGTCAAGATCAATGCCGACTACCGGACCTGATAGTGCTTCTAGAGCGTTGGCTGAACTGGCTCGCTGCCTCGATCACACCTTGCTCAAGGCCGGGGCCAGCGCCGCGCAGATTCTTAAGCTTTGTCAAGAGGCCCGGCATTGGGGTTTCGCTTCGGTTTGTGTGCCGCCGAGTTTTGTTCCTCTGGCTGTTGCAGAACTGGCCGGTTTTTCGGTAGCCGTCGGCACCGTAATCGGCTTTCCCCTTGGCTATCAGACGACGGCCAGCAAGGTTTTCGAAGCAGAGCAGGCGGTTGCTGCCGGCGCCGTCGAACTCGATATGGTGATCAATCTTGGCCAAGCTCTGGACGGAGGTCTTGACCAGGTGGAGGCGGAGATCCTTGCGGTAGTGGCAGCCTCCGGCGCCGCCACGGTGAAGGTGATTATTGAATGCTGCTATCTGACTGATGAGCTTAAGGGTATACTTGCCGAGGGTGTGGTTCGTTCTGGGGCCGGCTATGTTAAGACCTCTACCGGCTTTGGAAGCGGCGGTGCGACTCTGGACGATGTGCGTCTGCTAGCCGGTCGTGTTCAAGGACAAATCGGTATCAAGGCTGCCGGTGGCATTCGCGATCTGGCCACTTGTCGGGCTTTTCTGGCTGCCGGAGCCACTCGTATCGGTACCAGTAACGGGGTGGCTATCATGGCTGAGTTGTTGCGTGGAGCGGCCTTGTGAAGCGGCAGGAATGCCAGAGAACGGTGCTGATTACCCTTGACGGCGTAGGCGTTGGCGCTTTGGCCGATGCCGCGAGTTACGGTGACGCCGGGGCCAGCACCCTGCGCCATGTGGCTGAATATTGCGGTGGGCTCGACCTTCCCAACCTGGCCGATCTTGGGCTTGGCAATATCGCCCCCCTGGCCGGTGTAGCACCAGCGAGGCAACCAACTGCAGCCTATGGCCGTATGCTGGAGGCTTCGGCCGGCAAAGACTCCACTACCGGCCATTGGGAAATCGCCGGTCTGATTCAGCCACAGCCCTTTCCTGCCTATCCACAGGGGTTTCCCGCTGAAATTATCGATGCCGTGAACCGCGCCATTGGTATCGAACCTATCGGCAACGTCGCGGCCAGTGGTACCGAAATTCTTCGTGAGCTTGGTGAAGAACATTGCCGCAGCGGCCGTCCTATCGTTTATACCAGCGTCGACTCGGTGTTTCAGATCGCGGCTCACGAGGAGGTTATCAGCGTCGAGCGACTTTACGAAATCTGTCGCATTGTTCGTCGTTTGCTGGACCCTTACCAAATCTCCCGTGTGATTGCCCGTC
>JAIOSZ010000109.1 GCA_021107335.1 Desulfuromonadaceae bacterium
ACAGGATCAACTTGCATGTCCTTAAGGATCACCACCTGGCCGTTGAAAGAACCATCGCCCTTAAGGGTGATCAGAGTATTCAGTCCGGCTTCGGTAGCGATCGATTTTTTAAGAGCCTTGGGATCGACGCTCAGAGCACAAGTCTCCATGCTTTTACCGTAAACGACCGCAGGAACCAAACCCTCGCGACGCAGACTGCGGGCACTCCCTTTACCGAGTGCTTCCCGTGAGTTAACCATTAATTCCGTCTGTGCCATATATCAATCCTCCGTTAGAATAAGGTACTAAAGGGTACTTAGGCAGTTTTTGCCCTAAAATGTATCGTTAAATCGCCCTGCTAACCAAACAACGAACTAACCGATTCGTCGCCATGTATGCGACGAATGGCTTCAGCCAATAATTCGGCGACTGACAGTTGCCGCAATCGCTTACATTTATCGAGTTTATCATCGACTGGTATTGTGTTGGTGACGAGCACTTCCTGTAAAGAGCTATTATCGATCCGCTCCAAGGCCGGTCCGGACAGCACGGCATGAGTTGCGCAAGCATATACCTGAGCAGCCCCTTTATCTTTCAGGGCCTGAGCGGCCTGACAGAGCGTTCCCGCGGTGTCGATCATGTCATCAACAATAATACAAATCTGGCCTTCAACCTCACCGATGATATTCATGACCTCTGAGACATTAGGACCGCTGCGGCGCTTATCAATAATCGCCAATCCTGCGTCGAGCCGTTTAGCAAAAGCGCGAGCCCGCTCGGTACCACCGGCATCAGGCGAAACAACCACCACAGGTTGATCGAAGCGCTCCATAATATCGCGCAGAATAACTGGGGCCGCATAAAGATGATCGACGGGAATATTGAAAAAACCCTGTATCTGACCGGCATGGAGGTCCATGGTCAGTACCCGATCGACACCGGAAGTGGATATCAGATCGGCGACCAACTTGCTGGTGATGGGGGTACGGGGAGCGACCTTGCGGTCTTGACGGGCGTAGCCGAAATAGGGGATCACTGCGGTGATCCGGGCCGCCGATGCACGCTTGAGTGCATCGGTCATAATCAGCAACTCCATCAGATTGTCGTTGGCTGGGGCACAGGTGGACTGGATGAGGTAGACATCCCGGCCACGGACATTTTCGCCGATCTCGACCATTATTTCACCGTCGGAGAACGCGCGAACTTTAGCAGCCCCCAAAGGCACAGCTAAGTGACCGCAAATCTCGCGGGCCAGAGAAACATTCGAATTGCCGGTGAAAATTTTCAACTTATCCACTACAACCGTCCTTGCTTCAAGCACGAAAAAACTGCAGGCCATGGACTCCATGACCTGCTGACGAAAGAACCGACCGACCAACCTTCTGCCTTCGGCACTATATCAATCCACAACTCTCAAAGCTGCGGATTTTTTTAAATGGCTGGGGCGACAGGGATCGAACCTGTGAATGCCGGAATCAAAATCCGGTGCCTTACCGCTTGGCGACGCCCCAACAACTCTTATCTTACAAACACTAACCCGACTCAGGCTATTATCGGCCCTTGTCCGCTCACTGGACAGGCAACGAATACCCTCCAAGCAGATTCTTGCTGCAACCGCTCGGCGGCCGCGATAGCCTCGGTTTCTTTAGCAAAAACACCGAAAACCGTTGAACCGCTGCCGGACATGAGCACCCCTGCGGCACCTAATGCCGTCAAGCGCCTCTTGACCTGATCTATCTGTGGGTGATGAATAACCGTGACCTCTTCAAGGTCATTACACAACACTTCTGTCACGCTATCCAGCACCCTGGAAAATCGCGGTATTTTAAGATCATCCCGACGGGATGTCAACCTTAAATTTCCGTAGACCCAAGCCGTAGAAACGGCAACCCCCGGATTAACCAGAACATACCAAGTCGGCGGCAGATCCTCGACTCTTTGAAGAACGTTACCGATCCCTGTAGCCCAAGCGGCATGGCCGAAAATAAAGAAAGGCACATCGGCTCCCAGCTTGACGCCCTGCGCCTGCAGCGCCTGCGAAGAAAGCTTCAGGTCGAGCATCTGGTTCAGAGCCATCAGCACCGTCGCCGCATCGGAAGAACCGCCACCGAGACCTGCGGCTACCGGGATCTGCTTGTCGATTTGGATATCGACACCGATGTGAAGACCTGCCGATTCGAGTAATCCCCGTGCAGCCCTGGCCGCGATATTTTCCTGATCCAAGTCCAGGCTTACCCCGGCACAATGAACTCTCACGCCAGACTCTGTCGAGAGGCGTAAGGAAATACGGTCATACAGGGAGACTCGTTGCATCAACATCGCAAGGTCATGATAACCGTCTGCACGCTTGCCGAGCACATGCAGGCAGAGGTTGATTTTCGCCGGAGCCAGATAGGTTTTAATCATAAACGGGTCCCACTGGAAACTGAATTGAGATAAAACCGGCCTGCAATCGGACCACCTGCATACGGCGCCTATGTATTAATCAATCGCTCACTGCTTGTCAAGCTTTATCAACGACTCAGGGCAAGACTTTACCTCCTAAACGACTGTTAACAAAATAATTATGCCAAGCGCGATCAAGAGCTCCTTGAGATAACTCAGGGGGATGACCATGGTAAGAAGCCTCTTCGATAATATGCTCTAAAAGGTCCTTGGGATGACAAGCGCTGAAACGTACTTCGAGCCGCCGGTAATAGTGATCGATCAAATGATCGAAGACAGGCCTACGAAATGACATGCCACTCTCTTCACAGATTCTCTGGAAAATTTCCTCGAATTCACCTATGGAGGGGTAGTCGATTTTTATTTTATAACGGATACGGCGCAAAAATGCCTCATCGACTAAATCGGCCGGCTCGATGTTGGTCGAAAAGATGACCAGGGTATCAAAAGGAATGGCAAACTTCATACCCGTGTGCAAGGTCATAAAATCGATGCGGCGATCAAGAGGCACCATCCATCGGTTGAGTAATTGCTTGGGATCGATCTGCTGCCGTCCAAAATCATCAATGATCAGCACCCCGTTATTGGCTTTCACCTGCAGCGGAGCCTCGTAATACTTAGTTATGGCATTAAAATCTAGGTCCAGAGTTCGCAGTGACAACTCCCCCCCCGCCATAATGACAGGACGGCGCACCTCGGCCCAACGCTGGTCAGGGTGCTCGCCTCCGACAGTCGAAACGATATCGCCATGACTGACAGGATCGTAGACATTTATAATTTCGCCCCGAACCCATAGCGCGTAAGGAATAAAAACGGACCCGGGCAACAGGCGACCGATGGCCTCAGCTATGGAAGTTTTTCCGTTCCCAGGCGGACCATAAAGAAAAATTTCCTTGCCGGAACTTAAGGCCGGACCGAGCCGGTAGAGCAGATCATCATTGATCACCAAATGGTTGAAGGCCTGCCTGACCCGTTGATCATCGACCAGGATGTTCTTTACTGTTTGCAGCTCGACCATCTCGCGATAAGCTTCTAGGGTCACCGGTGCCGGGCCGACATAACGGCATACCTCAAGCAGAATATTGGCGCGCCGAATACCCTGCTCGGTAATAGCAAAACGGAAACTGTGTCGGGCGTAAAGTTCGGCTCCTTTGACCTCAACAAACTGCTCTTTTCGCAAATTCTCCAGGACAGCGTCGACAATGGTCGTCGGCAGCTTGATACGCTCAATTAATTCGTTGCGCCCAAATTCCCCCAGAAACAGAATGTGCTTGAGTGCCAAGTCCGTTATAAATCCCAACTCAAGCCCTGATCCAGCCACAGTCTGCGGCATCGGAGGTACAGGGTGAAAAACCCGATCGAGGTTTTCTTCCCGCAAATAACCCATATCGCAGAGATTCTGCCCTAAACGTCCCCCCTTGCTACGCTGACGGTCAAGGGCCTTTTTTAACTGTTTTTCTGAAATCAACCGCTTCTCAAGCAGCTTCTTGCCGAGCTGTTTAAACATGGGCATTACCTCCACATTCAACGGCCATAATTTAAAATGGACGAATTTCAGTGAGCTGCTTCGATCACACCGTTTACTGAGAACTCCCCTCCGCGCGTTGCGCGGGGGAAACTACAACTACTAACAGTTTAAGCATAGCCGCTGAAAAAGATTTATCATCCCCTCTGGCAATAATTGCTTGAATCAGTAACGCAACTGGTGGGTATCAGTGAAATAAGCTCGATAGGCCTGTAGCAACAGCAAGGCGCTAGTGAAGGCAACGGAACCGACGATTGCACACATTATAGCGATCTGGTACTTGACGGCGATTAAGGGATCTGTACCCGAAAGGATCTGTCCGGTCATCATACCCGGCAAAAACACAACTCCCATCGCCGCCATGGTATTGATTGTTGGCAATAGAGCCGCGCGAAAGGCGTTTCGAAGAGGTTCTTGGCAAGCCAAACGCGAGCTAGCGCCGAGACACAACGCTGTCTCAATCTCTGCCTTACGTTCGGTCATTTCAGCAACCAGACGCTCCACGGCCAAACAGGCACCATTGAAGGAATTACCAATAATCATACCGGCCAAAGGGATCAGATAGCGGGGCTCGTACCAAGGAGATGGAACCACGACCAGCAGGCAAAAGTAGAGAGTGATGCCGCCACAACCGGCAAACAAGGATAGGCAAACGATGCGGTAAAAACCCGGTAATTGGTGCCGCAGGCGGCCGACCATGATCTGTAAGGCAAAACCACCCATGACCAATAGCATCAGCAGGGTAGGCAGCGGATGGCGGGCGGCAAAAATCCAGCGTAAAGCGTAGCCGACGGCCAGCAATTGCAGCACCATGCGCAGCGATCCCCAGAGTAGATCGCGCGCCTGGCCGATGCGGCACTGCCAGGCCAGGGCCGCGGCCAGCAGAAGGGCGCCATAGGCCCAGAACAGATCGAGTGGTGCCAGCTCTAAGATCTCTTTGGCCGCCATGGGTCAGTCCTGCATTCTGGCTGGTAGTGCAAGAAAACTTTGCAGAGCAATGCTACGCGGTCGAGCGAACAATTCGGCCGGCAACCCCTGTTCAAGGATACGCCCGTCTTCGAGGTAGGCCAGTTGGTCAGCTATGATTTTCGCCAGATGTAGATCGTGAGTCACCAGTAGCACCGCCAACCGCCTCTTATGGCAGACCTCGCGCAGACTGTCGGCCAAGCGAGTGACCGTAGGGCGATCCAAAGCACTGGTCGGCTCATCAAGCAGCAGCACTTTAGGACCTGTCACCAGACTGCGGGCCAGACACAGACGTTGTTGCTGCCCCACGGACAGCGAACGGGCGTCGCGCTGCAACCAATCGGTCGAAAGCTGACACAGAGTTAACAATTCCAGTAGCTGCGGGTCGTCCTCAGTGGGCAGTGTGTGCCCCTGGAAAGCAAACGGGCGTTGCAGGTTATGAAGCACCGTACCGCTAAAAACGAAGGGCTTTTGCGCAACCATCGCCACCTGCCGGCGCAACTGGAGTGGATCGTATTGGCGAACATCCTGCCCATTAAGCAGCACCTGGCCGCTGCTCGGTTCTTCGAGACGATTGAGCAGCCGAACCAGAGTGCTCTTGCCTCCGCCCGAAGGGCCGATAACTACAGTAATGCGACCGGCCTGCAGAGTCAGGTCGACATCCCGCAACACGGGACTCTCTTTCCCCTGCTCATTCCGCCGGATTTTACCAAGCCCGTTGAGCTGCAGCACTGATTCGCTGGCAGCTACCATGCTAGAAGTTTTCCTGGCGCAAACGGGTAATGACCTGTTTCATATCCTCCCAGACCTCACGCTTGGTAGCAGGATTACGCAGCAAAAAGGCGGGATGATAAGTGGGCATGACAGGAATATCGGCATAACTCTGCCAATGCCCACGAAGCTCTAGGATGGGCTGTGAGGTCTCGAGCAAGGTCTGGCTAGCGAAACTGCCGAGAGTTACGATCAGCTGAGGCTGCAGAGCGGCCAGTTGCCTCTTAAGAAAGGGTACGCAGGCTGCGACCTCCTCCGGTCGCGGATCGCGATTTTTCGGCGGTCGGCACTTCTGTATATTACAGATATAGATATCCTCGCGCTTGAGGCCCATGGCGAACAGAATACGCTCCAACAGCGCCCCTGCCTCACCGACGAAAGGAACCCCCTGCTGATCCTCTTTGCGGCCGGGAGATTCACCCACCAGCACCAGCCGGGCCGTGGCACTTCCCGCGCCGAAAACGATCTGCTCGCGCCCTTTGCTCAGCGCACAGCGCTGACAGTCCCCCAGGTCGTCACGAATCTCTAGCAGGGTTTCCACCCGGCTGTCGTTGGCAGAATTCTGCCCTTCGAGAGAGCAAGGGGACCGAGGGTTGGGATCGGGGCCCATAGGCACTTCGACCACACCTAGTTGCTGCAAGTCCTCAAGCAAACCACGCACCTGGGCAACGGTTTCCAACAGTTCCTTTTGAAATTTGTCGGGCATAGGTTCTTTACTTCCCGGACAGAGGCGATTATTCTATAGGTCAACCCAACGGCGCGACGGCCATGGCTTATACTTTATTTTTCATCATCATTCTACTATTTATACCTGGCGAGGCCTTAGCCTGGGGCATCGGCGTGCATCTACAACTCGGTTCCCAGACCCTCGAGATCCTCAGCCGCCTGCCAAGCCAGCTGCAGCCCCTGCTCAGCAACTATCCTTACGATTTCCTCTATGGCTTCATCAGTGCCGATATCACTCTGGGCAAAAAATTCACCCACTATCTGAAGCACTGCCACTCCTGGCGCATCGGTCAGCAGATTCTCGCTGCGGCCAAGACCGATCCTCAGCGAGCCTGCGCCTACGGGTACCTCGGCCACCTGGCGGCCGACACCGTGGCCCATTCCTACATGGTGCCGTACAAGATGGTACGCACCTTCAATACCGCCATGCTCAAACATCTCTATTGGGAGATGCGCTTTGAATCCCGAGTCGCTCCCAACATCTGGCAACTGGCCCGCACTATCGCACGCAAAGATTTTCGTGCCAACGATGCCATGATGAGCAGCGTGCTGTCCCGCACCATCTTCTCATTTTCCACCAACAAACGGCTCTTCAATTCCATCCTGCTGCTTAGCCGCTTGCAGCGCTGGCAAAAGATGCTGCAATCCATCGGCGAGCAATCGAAATGGACCCTAGAGGAAGAGAACCAGGGAGAATACTTGGTTCTGGCCCAGCAAGCCACCGAGAGCATTCTAACCGACATGGAGCAGAGCCCATTCTGGAAGGCCGATCCGGCTGGCGAGCGAGCTCTCTATACGGCGGACATCATCCGCAAAAACCTCAACCTGCTGTGGCTGGACGGCAAACTGCCGGAAGCCGAAGCGCAGAAACTATTGGCCCAGCTGAAAAGGCGTTTCCGTCAGGGGATCACTAACCCCGAAGCCCTGCTCGACCTACTGGCCGGTTACTGAGGCTCGGCTTATTCGCCACGTTGGTCGCGAATGCGATCGAGCAGACGATGAGCCAGCAGTTCTTTGCTCATCTGTGGTAAATCCTCTACCCTTCCATCCCGATAGATCAGCCGAACCAGATTGGTATCAACGGCAAAACCGGCCCCTTCTGCGGTCAGATCGTTGGCCACGATCAGATCGAGATTCTTGTCCTGCAATTTGCGCCGGGCATTGTCCAGTAACTGCTCGGTTTCAGCGGCAAAGCCGACTAACACACGCTCCCCCGGCAAACGACCCAGCTCGGCAAGGATATCGGGGTTACGCTGCAATTCCAAGGTCAGGGTCGACTCGCTGCCCTTCTTGATCTTTTGTTTCTGCCGACAACAGGGACGATAATCAGCCACCGCAGCCGCCTTGACAATGATCGAGCAATCGGGCGCCAGAGCCATAACTGCGGCGTGCATATCTAGAGCGCTGGCCACCGGCCTCAGCTCAACACCGGGCGGTGGTAGCAGAGCGGTGGGTCCGGCTACCAAGTGGACGCGGGCTCCCCGTTGGGCTGCAGCCCGAGCGATAGCGTAGCCCATCTTACCTGAAGAATGGTTACTTAAAAACCGCATCGGATCCAGCTCTTCTCGGGTCGGGCCGGCCGTTACCAAAACCGTCTCTCCGGCCAGATCTTGAGGCGCCAACAGGCGCTGCGACTCGTCCCGAATTGTTTGCGGCTCCGGCATCTTTCCCTGCCCCTCCCAGCCACAGGCCAGCATGCCGGTGGCCGGTTCCAACATATGGTAGCCGCATTGCTGCAACTGCTCCACATTTCGGCGACAAACGGGGTTCTGCCACATATTGCTGTTCATAGCCGGCACCAGCAACACCGGCGCCTTACAGGCCATCACCGTGGTAGTCAACAGATCGTCAGCGATGCCAGCAGAAAGCTTGCCAATCAAATTGGCGGTGGCCGGAGCGATCACCAGCAGATCGGCCCGATCAGCCAGCGAGATGTGACCGATATCCTGCTCCTGCAACAGACTGAACAGCTCGCTGTGCACCGGTCGGCCGGACAGGGTCTGAAAGGTCAGCGGCGTGATGAACTGCTGAGCCGCCGCGGTCATGACCACCGAGACCTTGGCGCCAGCCTTGACATAGAGCCGCACCAGTTCAGCCGCTTTGTAAGCGGCGATGCCGCCGCACACACCCAACACGATCTCTTTGCCTTGCAGCATGATATCCTCGATTTCACAGTAGGCCAAAGGTCTACCGGCCTTTAAACGATGATGCATTCGCAAAAAATCATAAGATGGCTAAGCAAAAACTTCGACCACCAAGGCCTGGTGTTTTTTCAGGGGCAAAGGCATACATCTAGTCTATCGAGATCCTGAAAAAAGGCCGTAACGCCGGAGGGCGGACTTTTTGCGACGTCATCAAACGATATAACGCAGGTGGGGATTGGTGCGTCGTTCCCGACCGATGGTCGTTTCCGGGCCATGACCGGGGCAGACAA
>JAIOSZ010000277.1 GCA_021107335.1 Desulfuromonadaceae bacterium
GACCTCACGGATTCGCGCGAATAGCGTTCTCATCTGTACCCCGAATTGGATGAGTTGCTCTTTGGACTTGAGGTAATCTCGCTCCGGCAATGGAAGGGTTATTTTGTAGGTGCAGTAGGGTGCTGTCATGGCTGAGGCAATATCGTCAGCGAGGATAGTTCCGCTCAGGGAAAGATTAAGGACGACTGTCGAGTACTCCTTCGCGCCGGGGTCGTCCGGTTCTTCAACAATATACAAAGGGTCATCCTCTTTTGGGGACTGCCACACCCACGAAGCCGTGTTACGGTGATATTGATATACATCGGAGGGCATTGTATCCCCAACTGTCTGTCCGAAATGGATCAGCAATGGCATGCTTGCCAGGGCAAAAATTGAGAAGTGCCCGATCTGGTCGATATCGTGCCGTTGCCGCAACCGCGCGTCCACGAGGCGATTAATTTCCTCCTGTTTGCTGGCGAAGTATCCTGGTTCATGATCTCGGAAAGCTCCATTGGCGAGATTGATTTGAATTGTTCCAGCCTCGTTTTCGGAAGGGTACCGAGGTAAAACCGCTTGCAGGGCTTGGTTAAATGTGATGGCGGGCAATCGCTCGCCGATATTGTCTTTAAAGAAAACCAGGTGTGTTTTTAAATTTTCATCAAACCCGGTTAGATATTCAATCCGCCTTTCGTGAATTTCCTTGTACTCCCGCAGGGTTTCTACCGAATAAGCATCGGGATTAACATCGACCAGTTTGTGATGAGTGGGGCATAGCAACATCAGATTATTGAATTCTTTTGCAAGCGCTGGTGAGAGCAGTTCGTCCCCCCTAGGCCCCCCTGGACTATCTGCGATGACATGAGCAACAAAAGCATTGTTGATTTCTTTTTGAGTCAAACTGTCGCGCCACAATACTTGATTGCAGCCCTTGAACTGACAGCGTCCTCCGGCTCTCATCCAGAGCTGGAGAACTGTCTTAGGGGGAATCTTTGTTTTCGACATTATGGATTCTCCTTAGGGGAAATTCGCCGATAAGTTGGCAAATAGTACCGGTTCGGCATCCCTCCCAAACCCTCATTGTTTCAACCCCCAAGATGATGAAGTATAAATTTTCACCAGCAAAGACGTCCTCTCTGAGTTTGCGTTTCCAGTTATTTAAATCCACAAAAGAGGGGGTAGGGTGGGGCTCTGGATGGGTATGCCACTCTCCTAAATACGTGCATGTACCCTTACTGTCCTGCCAGAACTTGTCAATGGCTTGCTGGTGGCGACGGCGTCTGCGGCGGAAATGAAACCGGCCTTGGGTGTCTCCCTTCATAACCGTAGTTATCTCGTCAACCACAATGTCGGTGCTGTCAAGGATATGCCGGCCTAATATTACCCCGCCCGCTTCTTTTTTGTCGGGTGTATCCTGCACCAGAGCAAGCATCTTTGCTAGGGGGTGCATGCCTATCTCAAACTTTCCCCCATCAGGTTTTCGTATAGTTGGAGGGGTCACTGGTTGGGGGCTCCGCAAACCAGACAATTGGGGAAGATGTAGCTGAATCTTTGCTCGTTAAGTTCGGCAGGGGTGTAACCAAAGCGTGAAGAGGCTTGAAACCCAGCGGATTCAAAACTCTCAGACGGGCCCTTCCAGGAAATCACAGGACTACCGATCTCATGGCATCTTTTCCCATCCAAGGCAAGCCTTGCTGCCATTTCGGCTGTACGCAGTGCATCGAGGGCGCCGTAAGGCGTATAAAGATTGCCACAACCAAGTTCGTCTTTTCCAAAGGATTGCCCGGCCTCAGCGAAAGAGGCACGGTTCCACAAACCTTTTTCAGGATCTCCAACGGACGCATATAAACATTGGAAGCAACCGGCCTTTCCTGGCCGAGTGAGTAGGGCATGGCCTCCTATGCCATATGGTTCCAGCCATGTGAATAATGTAAGAGGCCCAGATTTCGCCTGATGTACTTCCCTGTTAATAAAAAGGTCTACCGTGGGATTGCCCGAAGCTGATATCACCAGGTCGAAATCGGACAGCCGCACAATACCCCTCTGTAGGGCCTCCTCATAATGGTATTTAACAGGCCTTACCTCGACGTACGGATATTTGTGCTCGACTTCCTCCTTTAATGCTTCCACCTTGGATTTTCCGTTAGCGCTTCGACCAAGTACATGTCGAAAGGTGTTTTCCGCCTGCATTATATCCGGGTCCACCAAGGTTAGTTTGCCGAATCCCATCTGGGGGAGCCCAAGGGCCAAGTACCCACCTACTGCACCACAGCCTATCAAGAGAACCTGAGCTCGACGCAGATCCATTTGCCCTCCTCCGCGGGGAATCAGATAGTCTGGATCATACCGCTGGATTTTTAGGGGTTCAGGTGGATTGGCTTGGCCACCCAGAAGCGGGTGCCCGCCCTCAACATCGTTAAAGAACAAACCTATCAAGGTTGCTCCTCCGCTGGGTCTTGGAAGACTTACGATCACCAGTTCCTGGGATTTCCATTTACGCCCGAGCTTTTCAAGCTGACGATAGTTTTCTGGAGTGATGTTACCTTGAATGATTTGCCGAACTTCATCAAGATTCCAGGGTTTGCAGGGAGCTGGAGGGATTAATCGGGTTCCCTCTTTTAAGGGCAGGTAAATCGCGCGACGCCTAGATAGTGATTTTAGGGCATGGTGGTCCTTGCCGAGAAAATCGAGTATCACTTGGTGGTCTTCAGCGACAAATTTGTAGTGTCCCTTACTGTTTTCCTGGGCTATATACCCGTAGATACGATGTAGCCGATCATTCACCTTCAGCAAGGAGCCTATGGGAAGATTCTTGTCGGGGACGACCTGTCGCCAGTAGGAATGGAATTCGTCCATGAAATCTGGTGGGATTTCTCCTTGAGCGATGAGCTCAACTTGATCTCCCAAAAGCTTAACAGCTCTTTTAAGGCTCCATTCCAGAATATCCATGGGGCGCTCGGAGTCCAAAAGGAGTCCCTCATCGTCCGCGTAGCAAACGTAGCCATCTTGGTCCACGTGAGGCAAAACCCCTAGAGAGTCCCATGGGTGCAGGAAAATAATGGGCAATGAGAGGGGAAATCGGTGATTTATTCCAAGGCTAAGGGTCGCGTTCTTATCTCCAATGGCGTACTGCGCCTGTATGGCTTGGACAATGCCCCACTTTTTGAAGGGCATGTCGTTAAGGTCTGCCAGCGGAAGGAGCACATATTGACGCAAGCCCATTTTCCTGGCCAAGCCTTCCAAGATATTTTCTTCAAATGAGAACTTCTGCATTTAAGCCGAAGAACTGGAAGAGACTACGGCCGCCGGCATCGCACGAGCTGTTTCCTCTTTTGGGGGTATTTGGAAGTCTTCACCAAAGTGTTTCTGAAGAGTTTTGCAGGCCTCCACGGGATCAGCTTCCTCCTCAGCGTCTTCCAGCGCATCGCGAAGGTTTTCCAGCTTTGATTTGAAATAAGCCATCTGGTTGTTGGTCATCTTTTCAAAAAGGTCTTTGTTTGGGATCATGGGGAGTTTTACCTCCAAGCGCTCGGCCCATTCCCCGTCACACCAGGTTTGTTGAAAGTTTGCCAACATCATCGTTGCGAAACGAAGAAGGGCTCCGAGGTCATCATAGCTTCGTTTGCCGCTGAAGGAATCAGTGATCTTAAATTCGGGCTGAAACCAATGGTAGGCAGCGACTGTTATGCCAATTCCGATGGGTGCAGCATTGCCAGTGGTAGGGAACTGGATGTCTTTCCATCGCTTCAGATCGCGGATTGCACGCCTAAATTGTGCCCTCTCTTCAGCATCATCGTAGCGATTCTTGATTAAATCAATCAGCCCCTGGGGGGCTGCCTCTTCCCATTCGCGGTTCTCCGGGGCCGAATTTATTTTTCCTTTGGCCAGATAGGTTTTGCCGTCCATGTTGCAGCAGCCATCAGAGTAGATGGCCAGATCCACGTGAAAAATGGCCTTGCCATTCTCGAAGTAATAGACTGTTATGCAAGGTCTGCGCATTTCCACTTGGCTGGTATGGTTTTTTAAGGCTTCAAAGACCCACCCTTTGACTTCTACAGGGTCATGCTCATTTTTGGCAATTTCAAAGCGTACCCCGACATCTATGTCGTAATCTCCACTGAGGGGCTTGATTCCGGTTCCCATCGCGTAAGAGCCCTGGTTGAAAATTTTGAATTTAGGGGTGGCGTCGCTCTCTTTAAAAAACTTTGGCAGCTCCTCCTTGAGGCGGTTAAGGACGCGTTCCCTTTTTTCTCGGAGAATAGCGTTTTCTTCATCCAGCTTAATTGCCTCGTGGAACTGCTCGAGCTGTTTCTGCACGTTGGCCATAACCACCCTTTCTGTTGCGGGGAACACAGTTGAATCAATTCGGAGAAATTTTGGCCTGCCTGTTGCCCAGGGTTGTAACGATCACAATTTCCTCTTGGTCAGTGCTAGCCAAAACAATTAACTTGCGCCAAGCTAGCATGGTCAGTGGAAAGTTGCAACCCTGAAAACACCATATGTGGTAGATGTCGTTTTTGATAAGCACAATATGTGGATGTGCCCGCAGTTCTCCCAAGCAACAGACAAGCCAAAAGAAGAGTCTTTCGCTATATTTCTCCGCGTCTGCATAAGAAGCATTTTTGCTGCCGCAGCAGATATCATATTCATTTGCAATGGAATCATATGTAGATAGACAGAAGGTTTGGAAACTTGCCTGGTACCAAGAATTATTATATATTGGTAAAAAACAATGGGGGCTGTATGTCAAAAAACACAAGCGTATCGTTGGGTCGGCATTTTGAAAAATTTGTAGGCGAGCAAGTAACGACCGGCCGCTTCGCTTCGGCCAGTGAAGTCGTTAGAGCAGGCCTACGGCTTCTTGAGGAAAATGAAGCCAAGCTTCTTGCTTTGCGCCGGGCCTTAATTCCTGGCAAGGAAAGCCCTACGGCTAAGAATTATTCCATCGATGCAATCAACAGAGAGCTTGAGGAAGAAGGCCTTTCGTAGTGCCAAAACTTACACTTACGGAGGAGGCGGAGCTTGATCTTAAAGATATCGGCCGCCACACGAACAAGATGTGGGGGCGAAACCAGCGTATTACATATCTCAATGAACTGGATGATATTTTCAAAAAACTAGCCTATAACCCCCGACTTGGCAAAGATTACAGTCACGTACTTGATGGTTGTTTGAGGTATATATATATACTGTATTCACATGGTCTTTTATTGCGAGACATCATGCGGAATAGAAGTCATAAGGATACTTCACCAATTCATGGATATAGATGGTCGCTTGTCGGATGCGTAAATATTCCACTCAACGCCCTACCTCAGGGACATTGGATAGGTCTTTTAAGGTCGTTATCTCAGACAAGATTGATCGCCCATTTCAACTCGACAAGGTAAATGTTGGGTAAGAGATAGGACCTTGGTGATTGATATCAAGACCCCGGATCATTTCTTATCGTATAATACCAAAATACTTCCCAGCGATGTTCGTTTGGTTTGTATCGTAAATCGCGGCAAAAAATATAACCCGCCCAGCAGGCATCTGGAAAACGAGGTCGGGGAAATGCATCCGGTTGTTGCTGCCAAAATGTGCCTCAATTTTTATAGGGCAATGCTTGCTGATGCTCGTTCCTCGCTATTACCCAATCAGATGCCAACTCCACTCTATGAAGAAGAAATCCCTTCTACAGCAAACATGTAAAATCTACTTGGATCAATTTCACACCAAGTGAATTTTTTAAAAAAAAGGGATTGTATAATATGATGTGGACGGTATCACCGCCAGTGCTCTGTTGGTTGAGAATTTGCGTTCTTTTGGTGCCACCGTGGACTATTACATTCCGCTACGATTGGTCGACGGTTATGGTTTGTCTGGCGAGGCTCTGCAAAGAGCCGCCGATAGTGGCGCCAAGGTGGCAGTGTCCGTCGATTGCGGGGTGTCGGCTCACGACGAAGCTCTATTGGCCAAAGAGTTGGGCCTTGACCTGATCATTACCGACCACCATCAACCCCCCGATCATCTGCCTGAGGCTCTAGCGGTTATCAACCCCCATCGATCGGACTGTACCTTTCCCTATAAAGGACTGGCCGGGGTTGGGGTGGCCTTTATGCTGCTGGTTGCTTTGCGCAGTCGTCTACGCCAGCAGGGTTGGTTTGACGCGCGGCCTGAACCAGATCTGCGTCGCAGTCTCGACCTAGTGGCTCTCGGTACCATCGCTGATATCGCCCCGTTAACCGGCCTCAACCGTATTCTGGTTAAGGCCGGCCTGGAAGTACTCAACCAGGGGCAGCGGCCGGGCATCGCCGCTCTGAGAGAGGTCGCTGATGTCAAAGAGATCAATTGCGGCAGTGTCGGTTTTCGACTGGCGCCCCGTTTAAACGCCGCCGGTCGCTTGCAGGACGCCGCCCAGGGGGTCGCCCTGCTCCTTGAGCCCTCACCGGACAAGGCCTTGGAGAGCGCACGCCACCTCGACGACTGCAATCGCGAGCGTCAGGCAATCGAACAGCAGACCCTTGAACAGGCCCTGGAACAACTTACTGAAACCTACGATCCATCGCAACGCAGTATCGTCCTCGCTGACTCCGAGTGGCATTCAGGGGTGATCGGTATCGTCGCCAGCCGCCTGGTGGAACGTTTTTACCGGCCGACGGTACTCATTGCTGTGGACAATGGGATCGGCAAAGGCTCGGCACGCTCTATCCGCGGTTTTCACCTCTATCGAGCGCTATATGACTGTCAGCAACAGCTGAGTGGTTTTGGCGGTCATGAATATGCCGCCGGCCTATCGATCCCTGCAGAGCACATTGAGACCTTTGCCGCCGACTTTGAGGCGGTGGCAGAAAAAGCACTGAGGGACGATCAGCTACAGCCACGCCATCTGTTTGATCAAGAGGTCCTCCTCGAAGAATTAACCCTGGAAATCGTCACTGAGCTCAACCTGCTGGCCCCCTTCGGAATGGGTAACCCTCAGCCGCTGTTGGTGGCCCGCAATCTACGCGCCCAACAGGTGCAGATCCTTGGTGAAAAGCATCTGCGCTTCACCGCCCGTCAGGGAGGGTATAGCCAACCCTGTATTGCCTTCGGCATGGCCGCTAGAATCGACGAACTGGCAGGAGAGTTTGACTTGCTCTTTACCCCAGACATTAACGAATGGCGGGGACGGAATTCGATTCAGCTCAAGGTTAAGGATTTCGCAGTAGTTGGAGAAGCAAAATGATATTTCCTTGAAGGTTCCGACTTGGAGTAAGTTTGTATTGTAGGTGCGCCGGCTCCTTTATTTTGCAGACGCGCTTTTTCTCATTGTTTGCACATTTCTTCTTAATCCCCAGGTGTATATTTAACTGACGTTAGAGGATATGTAAGGTCTTTCTTATTGCTTGAACTTGAATGTAATTATTAAATAAATATGGACATTTATAGCTGGAGGTGCGCAATGAAATTAATTAAACAAGTAAAAGCTACTACGAAATTCGCCGGGGTTTTTCCCGCATGGGGCGTTGTCGGTGGACTGTTGTTGCTCGTCGTTACGCTCAGCACTGGTTGTGTCAAGACCACCGGGGCAAGCGTGCAAACATCGTCCAAAATCCTGTTTGCCAGTACTTGTTCCGGTAACTATGAGATCTACTCAATGAACCCTGATGGCTCACAGGTTGTGCAGATCACTGCAGACGGGACGGACAACCGAGAACCGGATTGGGCGCTCAACGGTTCACAGATAGCGTTTAAAAGTACTCGCAACGATGAGGGAACTAATCCCGAGGGTGACTTTGAAATCTTTGTCATGGACGCGGATGGTTCCAAACTAAGGCAGCTGACGAATGACAGCCGTGATGATCGTCACCCAGTATTTTCAGCGGACGGTAAATC
>JAIOSZ010000327.1 GCA_021107335.1 Desulfuromonadaceae bacterium
TACCTGCTGGTACGCAACGCTTTAAAAGGGAATTTGATCTCCCTGACTCTAAAGAAACGGCGAAAATACTCTTTTGTTCGGCAGTACCTGGAATATAACAATGGCCAACGGTGCAAATCCGCGGGCCATAGTTCTTCTGGTGTAACTTCTGACTACACAACAAGCTAATTGTTCAGCAAAAGACTTTGCCTTCAGTCCATAAGCGGTTATAATTAGCCGCATTCAAAATCAATACATGGTTTTCCCCAGATAAAATCACGGCTCCAAGGAGACACTTCATGGCTGGCAACCCCAAGATCCTTATCTCTGCGGAGATCATCCCCTCACTCGACCTTGATGATGATTTTGCCAGTCGAGAACGATTCGATATTCTAATCGCCCGCGACGGCCAACATGCCTGGGACCTGATCGAAAAAGAACGCCCGGACCTGGTGTTTCTGGACCTTTACAGCGCCAGCTTGGCCGGAGATGCCTGCTGCGAAATGATCCGCCAAGACTTGACCCTGCAGGCCACGCCGGTCATTCTGGTCATCGACGGTCAGCACCGAGAAGATCTGGCCCGCTGCCTGAAGGTCAAATGTACTGACGTGATCTTCAAACCCCTCAACAACCATCTGCTGCTGGCCACCTCGCGCCGCATTCTCGGCCTGGCCTATCGTTCCTTTCCCCGTGTTCCGTCCCGTCTCATCGTCCGTTACGGTGTCGATGCAAAAAACCTGTTCCACGCCTTTTCCGTCAATCTCAGCTCGGGTGGCGTGTTCATCGAAACGGACGAGCCCTATGCGCCGGACCAAGAGCTGTTTCTTGAATTCAGTCTGCCCAATGTCAGTCAGCCGGTCATCTGCAAGGCCTTCGTAGCCTGGATCAATGCGGAGCAGCAGCCGGTCAACCCTGGCATGCCCTCCGGTATGGGGCTGCAGTTTCTATCCTTGAGCCTGCCCGACCTGTTAGCGGTGTGGGAACATATCTCCCACGACAACGACCCACAGCCCAGCCTCAAACAGGCCAAAATCCTGGCCCCGAGCTAACCTACGTTTGCGGAGATGAAGCCTCAGCCTGCCGTTCTGTCCAAGGCCGTCCGATGATTCTTCGCTTCCCGCAAGCCATCAGGAAGCCGTACCGCCATGCTTTCAACCCCGTACCGTAAATTCGCTTCCGCATTCCTCCTTGCAGGCACCGGCTTGACCGGCTTCTGGCTCGGGGAAGGCTTCCTTCCCTTAATCTCAAGCTGGGTGTTGCTGGCCCTTATTGGCCTGCCCTTGGCCACGGCGGCCCTGGCTCCTCGTCACGACAGTTTCCATCTGCGCACCACCCTGCTAGCCGCGACACTGCTGTTTATCGGTGCCTGGTTTACCGGCCAGACGGTCGCCGGTCGAGCCTTTGATGACTGTCTGGCCCGGGGCGAAGAGGTTCGCCAGGCCCTAGGCAGCTATCGCCTGCAGCAAGGCCAGTTCCCTCAGCAATTGAGTGATCTGGCTATCGACCTTCCTGGCCAGCGCCTTTTGCATGCGACCCTGCTGACCTACCAACCTAAAGAGGGCGACTATCGTCTGTCCTTTGCTAATACTCTGGTCGAACATGTGGCCAACGCCCGCTACCCTTTCCTGTTGCCCGAAATCGAGACGATCCTGGAATCGCCAACCGCCCTCGAAGCACCCTTCCAAAACGACCCCGAGTTTGATCCTTAACCTCACATCGTCTATCAGCGGCCTGGGTATCCATTGATCCGACCGCGCAGGCGCCACAGCAGCCTATAACTCTTCACTGCCATTGGCCAGATCCTGCAGCCGCCAGAGGCGGGCGTAAAGGCCATTGGCCGCCAGCAGTTCAGCGTGACTGCCGCTTTCGCGGATAGAGCCATGGTGAAGCACATGGATACGGTCGGCAGCACTCACCGAACGCAGCCGATGAGCGATAATCAGCGCGCTGCGTCCCTTGCGGGCCCGATCCATCTCGGCCTTGACCTGAGCCTCGGTGCCGGCATCGAGGCGGCTGGTCGCTTCATCGAAGACGATGATAGCGGGCTTCTGCACCAACGCACGCACCAGACAGAGCAGTTGCCGCTCGCCGGAGGGAAGGTTTTTTCCCCGCTCATCAATACGCCCCTGCAACCCGCCCAACCGTTCAACAGCCAACAGACAGCCACTGCGCTCGATGAGATTTAGTAATTCCCTATCGTTGTACAACTGCTGCGGGTCGAGGTTGTTGCGCACCGTACCTGCAAAGAGAAAGGGGTCCTGGGCTACCCAGCCGATGCGCTGACGCACCAGCGCCGGATCGAGGCTCGCAAGATCAACGCCATCGAGCAGAATGCGTCCGGAAGTCGGCTGATAAAAGCGCAGCAGCATACGCCCAATGGTGGTCTTGCCACTACCGGTATCGCCGACCAGGGCAACGGTCTGGCCCGATTCGATGCTCAGATCGATATTCTTCAACACCGGGGTCCGACCATCGTAACTGAAAGAAACTTTCTCCAGCCGCAAGTCTCCTTCGCCACCCGTAGGCAGTTGGTTCCCCGCTGCTTCAGGCGGTTCATCAAACAATTGGAACAACCGTTCCAATGAGGCGTTACTCGACTGTAGCAAGGAGTATTGGGCCGATAGTTTACGTAATGGAGAAAAAAACCGCTGCACATACTCGATAAAGGCCACCAGGGTGCCAAAGGTCGCGGTGCCAGCGAGCACGCCGCTACCGCCACGCCAGAGAATGCCCGCGATGGCGAGGGCGCTGAGGGTCTCCAGGGCGCTAAACAGGAAAGCGTCCCAGTGAATGGCACGAAAGGAACTCTGCCGATAGTCTTCTTGCAGAGTACCGAATTCCTCCAGAGTGCGCTGCTCCTGGCCGAACAGTTGGACCTCGTGAATACCGGCCAGGCGTTCAGCGAGATAACCATTAAGACCCGCTACCCTGGATCGCACCTGGCGCATGGCGCCACGCATACTGCTGCGAAACAGCCACAGGATCAATAGCAGCAAGGGGATCAGGGTAAAGGCCACCAGGGTCAGGTCCGGATTGAGCCACCACATGACCCCGACAATAAATATCAGGGCAAACAGTTCGCCGAAGGAAGCTGCCACCCCCGAGCCGAAAAGTTCTCCGACGTTCTCGACATCACTGCTCAGGCGGGTCACCAGCCGCCCAGAGGGATGACGATCGAAATAGCTCACCGGCAGTCTTAGCATCCGGGCAAAGCCCAGTCTGCGCAGATCCGCCATAATCCGCTGACCGACACCCTGGGCCAGATAAGCCTGGACGAAGCCGAGCAAACTCTCGCCGCACACCGTGAGCAGAAACAGGACCACGATCCATTCCAGGCCGGCCAGTTGTCCCGCCACGATATAATCATCGATAGCCACTTTGATCAGATAAGGCTGCACCAGGCGGGCGGCAGTGGCCAAGGGCAACAACACCATAGCTCCTGTCGCGCTACGCCGGTAAGGCAGCAGCAGGCGAAGAAAGCGCTGAAACAACGACCAGTCGAGGGAACGTCCGGTCACCTCGTCCATATCGAACATGCCCCGCTTCATGCTAGCCCCTCCAGTTCCTGCTTCAATCGCTCCTGCTCCAGCAATCGCGCATAGCGGCCTTCCAGTGCCAGCAGTTCTGCATGAGAACCCTGCTCGGCAACCCGCCCCTGATCGAGTATGACGATATCATCGGCCATCTCCAGCAATGACACACGGGCCGAAACCAGGAATACCGTTTTGTCTCGCAACAAAGGCTGCATGGCCTGCCACACCTGACGGGCCGTGGACGCATCGAGATGGCTGAAGGGGTCGTCAAGCAACCACAGACTGCCATCCCTGGCCAGAGCCCGGCCAAGAGCTACCCGCTGCCGTTGGCCACCGGACAAGGCCTTGCCCCCTTCGCCGACCCGGGTGGCAAAGCCCTCTTCAAAAGCGGACACCTCGTCACTCAGGCACACCGCGTCGGCAACCTGCTGCAGCAGTTTTTCATCACCGGTAGGCTCCCCATAGAGCAGGTTATCTTGCAGAGAACCGGAAAACAACCGGCCCTCCTGAGGCACCATTGCCAAACGTTTACGATGTTCCACCACATCGAGAGTCGTCAGATCCTGTCGGTCAATGATGATTTCGCCGGGCAGGGATGGATAGAAACCGGCCAGCAATTGCAACAGGGTGCTTTTGCCGGAACCGGTGGCACCGCTGATGCCGACTAAACTGCCGGCGGCCAGGGACAGAGTAAAATCCTGCAACACCGGTTGATCAGTGTAAGAAAAATTCAGCCGCTGAATCTCCACGCTTGGCGCAGCAGCAACTGCCACCAGCGGAAGCCTGTCAGCCGAGGGAAGAGGTGTCAGCAAACTGCGCAACCTCTCGAGACTGGCCATGGCCCGCTGGCCGAGACTGAGCACCCAACCGAGCATCAAGGTCGGCATGGCCAGTTGCATGAGATAGGCGTTAAAGGCGATCAACTCGCCGAGAGACAGCTCCTCGGTCACGACCCGGGCACCGCCGACATAGAGGATAAGCAAGGTACTGATCGGGGCGATCAGGGCCATGACCGGCCCAATCAGAGCCCGCAATCTGGCCAGCTTGAGAGAACTGGACAGATACTCACCATTAAGCTGCTCGAAATGATCACAGCGTACGCCATGCAGATTGTAACTACGGATGACCGCCTGACCGGAAATCCCCTCTTCAAGGGCTTCGCTGATACGCCCCAGGCCCTTCTGTACCGCAGAAGAAGCAGTTAACAGGCGGCCGCTGAGATACTTAACCAGCACCAACAGCAGCGGATAGGGAATCAGGGCGAGCAGGGTTAATGATGGCGACAGAGAAAAGAGCAGTGCGAGGGTCAGCAGGTAGACGAGAACGGTGTTGATCAGGATCAGCAGGCCGAAGCCGGCCATGGTGCGGATATTGGACAGATCGTTGGTGCACCGGGACAGAAGATCGCCGGTACGGTGTCGGTCAAAAAAAGGGCCTTCCCGGCACAACAGGCTGGACAACAGATCCCGCCGCAGGTCGAGCTCCATGCGGCAGGCACTACGCAAAAAGGCAAACCGTGACAAAAGCCGGGTGCCGAAACGCAGCAGCGCTGCGACCACCAACACCGCCGCGGCCAGCAGCAATTGCCGGGGTGCCCCCTGTTGCGCAGCGTCCACCCCGACCTTAAGCATCCAGGGCAAGAGCAGCCCCAAGCCGTCGGTCAGCAGCAGCCAGACCAGCCCGACCAACAACACAGAGCGGTAGGGTGCGAAATAGGGCAGGATCAGACGCAGGCGGGACAAGGGCGAAACCTTTCAAAGAAATCCGGCCGGGCAAAACTCTATTGGTCAGACAGCGGCTCGGACGGATCGACAATCTCGCCGATCAGATCGTAATCGGAAGAGTCGGTAATGCGCAGCGGCACAATATCGCCGATCTCCGCCTGACCATCGGTGATGTAAACCTGACCGTCGATATCGGGCGCCTGGCGGACACTGCGACCGCTAAGCAGCAGCTCGGTTTCCTCGCTGTAACCTTCCACCAGCACCGGTTCGATGCGATCGATCAGCGCTCTGTTGCGGCGGAAAGAGACCCGTTGTTGGGCCTTCATCAACTTGTCCATACGGCTCTTTTTGGTTCGTTCGGCGACCTGATCAGGTAATGTGGCCGCCGGGGTACCCTCTTCGCGAGAATAGCGAAACACCCCCACGCGATCGAAGTGCCCCTCTTTGACAAAGGCCAACAGCTCGGCAAACTGCGACTCGGTCTCACCGGGGAAGCCGACGATAAAGGAGGTGCGCAAAGTGAGGTCGGGAATGGCCAAACGCAGACGCTCGACCAAACCGCGAATAGCCTGTTGATCAATACGTCGGTTCATCAGACCGAGAACGGTATCATTGATGTGCTGAAAAGGTACATCGAGGTAATTGCAGATTTTCTCTTCGGCGGCCATCAACTCGACGAGTTCGTCGCTGACACCTTCTGGATAGGCATAGAGCAGGCGCAACCAGTGCAAACCTTCGACTTTAACCAGTTCCCGCAGCAAACCGGCCAGGGTGGAACCGTCGTTGTGGTCAAGACCAAAAGCAGTCAGGTCCTGAGCGATAAGGTTGACCTCCTTCACCCCATCAGCCACCAGGCCTGTGACCTCAGTCACCACCGATTCGATGCTGCGCGAACGTAGCGGACCGCGCAATTGAGGAATAATGCAATAGGAACAGTGATTATCGCAGCCCTCGGCAATCTTGACGTAGGTCGAGTAGAAGGGCGAGGATTTAACCCGCGGCGTGGTGTGATCGTAGAGATACTGGGGGATGTCAATCGCCTGCAGGGGCCCACCCTGGGGCTGATGAGCATCGATCAGTTCCACCAGACGGGGCAACTCGCCGGTGCCGATAAAGATATCGACCTCGGGCAAATCTGCCACCAACTCCTCGGCATAGCGCTGCGGCAAGCAGCCGGTCACCACCAGCAGACGGCAATTGCCGTTCAACTTGTGATCGGCCACCTCGAGAATAGTCTCCACCGATTCTTCTTTGGCGTCCGAGATAAAAGCACAGGTGTTGACAATGATGATCTCGGCCTGTGACTCGTCGGTAACGATTTCAAAACGCTCGGCGGGAAGATGGCCCAGCATGACCTCGGCATCGACTAGATTCTTGGCGCAGCCGAGGCTGACCATGCTCACTTTCTGTCTACTCAAAACAATCACTTTCTCTCTTGCAAAGGGTCGCAAAAAACATTCGACCTAAGAACGCATATTGACGTATTGCAGCTCAATCCCCAGATCCTGGCCCTTGAGCAGCTGCATGACCTCCTGCAGGTCATCGATCTTCTTGCCAGACACCCGCACCTGGTCATCCATAATCTGCGCCTGGACCTTGAGCTTGGCTTCCTTGATCCGCTTGACGACTTCCTTGCCCTTCTCCTTGGAAATTCCCTGGACAATGGCCACCCGCTGGCGCACCGCACCGCTAGAAGCCGGTTCTTTGGTGCCATAATCGAGACATTTGGGCGAAATACCGCGCTTCACCAACTTGCCCTTGAGAACATCGACCACCGCCTGCAGCTTGTAGTCATCGGCCCCCAACAGCACGATAGCGTCTTCTTGCAGATCAATCTCGTTATGGGTGCCTTTGAAATCGTAACGTTGGCCAATCTCTTTCAGGGCCTGATTAACAGCGTTATCGACTTCCTGCATGTCAACCTTGGATACAATATCGAAACTTGGCATTTTGAACCCCTTCTATGTTGGCGCTTACTTACAGCGAATATCCCTCATGAATCAAGGACTTATAGCACAGCTTCACACTCATGAAAAGCCTAAACAATCGCCCTGATAGTACAGCTTCAAGTAAAACCGAAGAGTATAAACAATCACGTATTCCGTTAAATTAAAACCCGAACTGCTGCTGGTCCGGCCGCAAAACCTCGATTCCTGCCGGCACCTTGAAGTCGAAAAAGCTGTCCTTTAGCCCCTGATTAATACGGACATTACGGAAGGTAATGGTGGTGCGGCTTTCATTGGGACCGAACACCGTGGCGATTCGCACCGGATAGACCGGTCGCTGAGTGGAGCTTGCATAGGCCACCACCGCCCGGTCGATGACCAGTTCGAGCCGTTGAATAATAGCCGAAGGCTTACGGGGCGTAAGCAGCAGCCGATAATTCCCTTCGCTATCGAGTGCCGGGCTGGCCCAGGCCACGGTAAATCGCTTCGACATCTGCCCAAGACCGGTCAAAAAAGCCAGTGGGTCTTCAACAACCTCGCTACTCTCATCGGGCAGCGGCGACTCAATGACCTGCTGGTTCTCCGGCAAATAGACCCACACGGTACGGCCATCAGAAATGATTTGCTGTACGCTCGGCAACAGGTATTCCCAGCGAAAGCGCGGCTGCAGTTGTTGACCACGATGATCGAAACGAACAGCCAACCGGCCCTGGCCTTCTTCAACCCGATCGAGGGAGCCGAGATAGGCCTGTTGCAGAAAATCAGCCTGCAGATCTTCGATGGAGGCGCCAGGTGCCGCATTGGGCCGGAATTGATACTCCAGACCTTTAACAACTGTGTCCAGCAGCTCATCGTTACCGTTGGCCAGGGCGCTGGTGGCGAGGAGTGTTACCAATAGAACGGCTAGAATAGATATATATTTCATAGAGATTTTTTCCTTTACTGTTAATTCTAAGGGTCGGCCGGTTCCGCCCGGCCGGGCGTCTTACTTTTCTTGACGACCAAGAAAAGTAAGCAAAAGAAGGTCGCCCCCCGTTGCCCCCCCTGCGTTCAGCGGCACTCA
>JAIOSZ010000197.1 GCA_021107335.1 Desulfuromonadaceae bacterium
TTCCGGATGAAAATCCCTGCGTTCGGCGGCACTCACAGGGGTTTTGGGTCAAAAGCTAACCTCCCCTGTAACGCAGCCGGAGCAAAGTGAACGTTTCTAGCCAATTTCCTTACCAATAGAAAACGCCTGCCCCAGATACTCACCCACTCCATGATAGGTACGCATCACCGGGGTAAAAATCATAGGCCGCACCTTTTGGATATCGGGCACTCCGCTTTCCGACAGCACAGCCGGATCGGCCTTAACATCGACAATCTCGCCAATGAACTGGGTGTGGCCGCCGACCTCCACCGTCTGCTGCAGGCGGCATTCAATGATCAGCGGAAATTCCTCCACATAGGGGGCGTCAATCAACTCGCTTTTGACCGCGGTCAGGCCAGCAGCGGCGAACTTGTCCCCATCCCGCCCGGAAGCCATGCCGCAGTAATCGGCCTGGCGAGCAAAGGCCTCGGTGGCAACGTTTACGGTAAAGGCGCCACGCTGCAGAATACTAGCGTGACTGTAGGTCGCCGAACGCAGAGAGATGGCAACGCAGGGCGGCTTGGAACAGCAGATGCCGCCCCAGGCGATGGTGGCCAGATTCGGTTGCCCGGCCTGGTCGTAGGAACCTACCAGCCATACCGGCGAAGGCTGGGCAAGGGTCTTGATACCTAGGGATACTTTTTTCATAGGTTTGCTCCTTGTTAGGGTTGTTCGCCAGCAGCCTGCTGCGCCATAAGCTGATCGAGGGGCACACCACCGACGCCGATATTTTCTCGCGGAGTTTCGTCGATAAAGACGACGAACTTAGCCGCCGCAATGCCTGTGGCTTCGGCGGCAGCAGCAGTGAGGCAAGAAATAAGCTGTTCCTTGACCTTGGTGGACTGTGGGGATATGGCGAGGGTGATGACCGGCATGAAGAACCTCCTTGGCAATATTTTGCCTGGTGAATATTGATGCATTCGCAAAAACTTGAATTAACGGCGCTCGGCCAACAACACCGCCCGCAGCGGTGCCGGATGACCTTCGGCGGTTTTGCGCGGATTGTCCGGGTCGAGAAAGTCGGATAGGGATTCGCTTTTGATCCACTCGGTTTGACGCTGCTCCTCCGAGCTGGTCCAGGTCTGGTCGATACAGCGGACGTTTTCGAAGCCAGCTCGCTCCAGCCAGCCCTGCAGACAGGTGACAGTGGGCAGAAAAAACACGTTGTGCATCTTAGCGTAGCGCTTGGGCGGACAGAAAGCCCATTCCCCTTCGCCTTCGACAATCAAGGTTTCCAGCACCAGCTCACCGCCCTTCCGTAGCATCCCGGCGAGTTGTTTAAGGGCATCGATAGGGGAGCGCTGATGGGACAACACCCCCATGTGAAAAATGCTGTCGAAACAGCCGCTCATCGCCGGTAACTCTTCGAGTTTGACGGGCAAGCAATGCACGCTGGGTTCGTCGATCAGGCGCTGTAGCAGCAGATACTGGCAGTAAAAGGGCGCATAGGGTTCCAGGCCGAGGGCTAGGCGCGGCTTGCTGGCAGCCATGCGCATCAAGTAATAGCCACAGCTGCTGCCAACATCGAGAATTCGCCGCCCGGCCAAAGGAGCGATCTGGTCCTTGATCCGATTCCACTTCAGATCCGAGCGCCATTCGCTGTCGATCTCGACGCCAAAGATATTGAAGGGACCCTTGCGCCAGTGACGAAACTCCATGAGAATTTCGCGCAATTCTTCTCTTTGTTGAGGATCGAGGTCTTCTCTAGTACCGATACGAATCATATCAGCGTCCAAGTCAATTTCGACCTCGTCCAGCTGCGGCAACCGATCCAAAAGCGGCAGCAGACGCCGAGCGTTACCATCGACCTGAGTAATAAATCGCTGCTTTTCTGATAGCAACGCCTCCAGCTCCTGTCGCCAGGCCCCCCAGCCGAGGGCCTCGAGTTCTTTCAGTAAAACCATCAAACAAGCTCCTTGCAAGCCAGAAAAGAGGCGAAATTGAACCACTTGAACCACAGGTCGAGCTGATGAAAACCGGCCTGTTGCAAACGTCGCTGATGAGCTTCAATCGTCTCCGGAATAAGAACGTCTTCTAAGGCCTCGCGCTTCTGGCTGATTTCCAGCTCGGAATAGCCGCGTTCCCGCTTATAACGATAGTAAAACTCCTGCTGCAGGGCGTCCAGCGCCGGGTCAGGATGTACCACCTTCTCCGTCAGCAACAACACGCCGCCGGGGCGCAACGCCCGGTAGATTCGGTCGATCAGCGCATCCCGCGCGGCCAGCGGCAAAAACTGCAGGGTTAAAGTAATGACCACCACCGAGGCCTCGGCTATTTCCTGCTCACAGATGTCCCCGCAGATCAGCTCAATGGCCTCTTCCCAGGGACCTTCGGCGAGACGCTGCCGGTAGAGGTCGAGCATCGGCTGGGAACTGTCTACCGCCAGCAAGCGAAACTCCTCCTCGCCCATCTCTGCGCCAAAGCGCACACCGAAGTTGCCATTGGAACAACCGAGATCGTAGATACGGCTACCCGGATGATAAAAGTGGGCCGCCAATTGAGCCAAGCGGTCGATCAGCTCCCGGTAGCCGGGCACCGAACGGGTAATCATATCGTCGAACACCGCGGCCACCCGCGCATTGAATTCAAATGGAGCCGGCCCCCGTGGGCCGGTGTAGATGTCGTCTTTGGCCATTCTTCATGCCTCCTGCTGATGGAATCCCTGACCTGCGGTCAACCGCAAGGGATTATAGCAGAATTCAGCGGCAACAGCAGGGCTTTTACCATGAAAAGGCCTTTAACATTCCCACCACTGTGATAAAATCGACCGGTAGTATAATCGTTTATCCCATCACCATTAGACAAGGAGACCTTCATGCGACGTTCTACTATTGCCCTTCTATTGAGCGGCTTGCTGATCCTGCTGCTGGCCGGTCCGGTGCTGGCCCGTGGTGGTAACGGGCAGGGCGGGGATAACCCTAACAGCAACCGCCAGTCGGCCGATAACGCCACCCGCGGCATGGAAAGAGCCGCCGAACGACGCTCGGAACAGGCGACCGAACATGCCCAAAGCGATATGGACCGGGACATAGATCGGGATCGCACGCACATGAGAAACCAGGATCATGAAGGACGCATGGACGATGATCATGGCAAGGCAAAGATGAAGGTCAAGAGCAAACAAAAGGGCGAGAAAGCCGCCAAAGATCAGGGAATGAAGGGCAGGGACAAAAAAGGCAAGGCAATGAAACAAGAGGGCGAGGATCTGGGAAAAAAGACTCAAAAGAAAAAACGCTGGTACTGGCCCTTTGGTGATGAGGAATAGGCCACTACCGCAAACAAAACTTAGCAAAAGGGAGTGCCCATTGGCGCTCCCTTTTTTTACAGGAGATACTCCAAATAATTGATTTTAAACCAAACAACACCTACGATAACTGTTGGAAAGAAAAATGAACCAAGCATTTTAGCAACCAACTTTAGACAGAGGGGCCGCGCAAAGAAATTGCAGCCGCTATGGAATGGCTCAAAGGTTGTTAGCTTTCTCCTTACCCGCGGGACAGTATGCTCCACGCAGTGGCAGCCATTTTTTGCCTACTTTTTGTTGGCTTGGACAAAAAGTAGGGCGTCTGGCGGGACGCGACCCGCCGGTTTGATCTTCTCTGAAAAATCGAATTGCCACAATAATCCAACCAGCAGAAAACTCTACAGATAGGGCGAGAAAAGCTTGGCGAAATTGTCCCGCAGACGACTAATCACCGGCAGACTGTCCAGTCCCTCCTGAGTCACCTCCCTGGCAACTGCAACCACCGTATCAATATGCTCGGTCAAAGCCGCGACCAGCACTGTGTCAAAAACCTCCAGGTTGAACTCAAAATTGAGCCGCAAGCTGCGA
>JAIOSZ010000334.1 GCA_021107335.1 Desulfuromonadaceae bacterium
ATCAACACCTCCGGCATCGGCCAGGTGCGCCCCGGCCTCAATCTTGGCGGCGCCAACGCCCAAGCGGGAGATAAAATCCTCATCAACGGCAGTATCGGCGACCACGGCATCGCGGTCATGGCCAGCCGGGAAGGTCTTGAGCTGGATACGGAGATTCGTAGCGACAGCGCCGCGCTCAACGGCCTGGTGGCGGAGCTGCTAGCCGAGGAGTCAGCGGCGATTCACGTACTGCGCGACCCTACCCGGGGCGGGGTGGCCACAACTCTCAAGGAGATCGCCCTGCAATCCAAGATGTCTCTCACTCTCGACGAGGCGACTCTACCTCTCAAGGGGCCGGTGCGGGGGATCTGCGACCTGCTCGGTCTCGATCCACTGTATGTCGCCAACGAGGGCAAGCTGCTGGTGCTGGTGGCCGCCGAAGCAGCAGAACGGGTGCTGGAACAGATGCGGAGCCATCCTTTGGGTCGCGAGGCAGCCATCATCGGCGAGGTGAGCGCCAGCGGCGACGGCCGAGTGGAGCTGGAAACCCTGGTCGGTGGTCGGCGGGCGGTGGAGATGCTGTCCGGCGAGCAGTTGCCGCGCATCTGTTGATGAGGACCAAGAAGCCGGAACGCAAGAAACCCTCCGAAGAGGGTTTCTTGCGTTCCGGCGCTAGGCTGAAAGAAGAAAAACCGTTCCCTGTCAATAGAGGATAGGGCCTGCGAACAGAGTCCGGGGTTCGGTCTGCGGCCGACATGCACCTGCTTTGGCTCAGGGGAGAATACGCGGTGACAAGCCCGATTGCGACTGCCGGGTTTTCGCATGACGTATTTTATAATTCTATGGCGCGGTTAAACAGTTCGCAAGTCTTTGCCAACATTAGTCCGCAAGGACCTCTGAAAAACGATCGAGAATAATTACCGTCCGTGCTGGCGAAAGGTCTCCTTAAATTTAGCGAGATCTTCCTGCACCTGTTGGCGGCTGCATTCATAGACGAGCTCTCGCCCCATCACCGTGCCGGCATAGGCCCGGCCGTTGGGGGTCGGCAGCAGTTCGCAGCGCACGCTGTGATCGCCCTCGCCGAGCAACACCTTGATCCGCTCGGGACGCTTTTCAATCACCTCGACGCTCACGATCTGGTCAGTCTCCGTTACCCGTACCTTGATCTTGGATGTGCTCATAGGTCTCCTCTACACTATCTAGATATCGACAGGACTCTGGTTTTCGCAGCAGGGGCTCCTGCCAAGGTGAACCCTGAAAGCATGTTACGCATCTCGGCAGACTGGGCGGCCAATTGCTCGCCAATGGCGGCGCACTGTAGGGCGTTAGAGGTGTTCTGTTGAGTCACGTTATCGATCTGCCCCAAGCCGGTACTCACCTGAGATATCCCCTGAGCCTGTTCATCGGAGGATGCAGTGATCTCGCTAACCAGATCGGAAACCTTAGCGATGCTCTGATGGATTCCATCTAAGGCGTCGGCGGTGGTTTCGGCAATCTGAGTACCATTGCCCGCCTTTGCCACCGCCCCTTCAATCAGCACGGCTGTTTCTTGGGCTGCCTTGGCACTACGTGCTGCCAGATTGCGCACTTCCTCAGCCACCACGGCAAACCCCTTTCCGTGCTGCCCGGCACGTGCCGCTTCCACTGCGGCGTTGAGTGCCAACAAATTGGTCTGGAAGGCGATTTCGTCGATTACCTTGATAATACGGGAGATATCCTGCGCACCTTGGTTGATCTCCCCCATCGCCATTACCATATCCTGCATTTGCCGATTGCCCTTGTCAGCCACCTCGCGAGTCTTTCCCGCTAGCTGATTGGCCTGCAAGGCGTTGTCGGCGTTGGTTTTGGTACTGGAGCTCATCTCGCCCATGGAACTGCTGATCTGTGTCAACGAACTGGCTTGTTCCGTTGCCGCCTGGGACAGGGTCTGGCTAGCGTCGGAGATCTGATCCGCTCCCGCGGATATCTGCTCGGCAGCCTGCTGAACCTTGCCCATACTGTCATTAAGCGCGGCGTTGGCCTGGGCCAGCGGTTCGCGAATCATCCCGCGGGCCTCGAAAGTAAAATCTCCTTTGGCCAGATGTTCAAAAGCGTTAAGGATCTCATACTGCAGACTGTCCGCAAAAGCATCCATCGTTGCCGCCATCTGACCAATTTCATTTTTACGCTGCATGTGAAGTCGCTTGCCAAACTGGCCACGCTCCAGATCCTTAATCATTCCGATCAGTTGCTGTACCGGTGTGAGGATCAACCCGTTAATGGACAGCCAACAGATTAGAAACACAATGGCAGCAGCAACCATACCTACATAGAGCACCAGTTTAAGGAAGGTGATTTTGTGTTGGGCATCCTGCTCATACATACCTACCGCTTTGTTCATCTGCTTGAGCAGGGCAACATTGGAATTCAGTATATGCTCTAACGCAGTTACAAAAGCAGGGCTATTGATCGGTTCGCTGGCGATCCGCTGGATGTTAGGACGGAACTCCCGCCACAAACCTTCAACCAGCTGCAGCTGGGCACGAATTTCAGGTTGACTGGTGGGCGGCACCCCCATCTCGGGATCACCGTCAAGCAAGGCTCGCAAGGAATTATCGAACAACTGCTCGGTTTTTCGGAGCTCTTGCCGGATAGCATCCGAGTCCTGTCCCGCCGCAACAGCCAGCGATTCTTTACTCATCTTCTGACTGAGCATCCGCTGGCGCCCAGCAATATTGATTACCGGTGCATCCTTCTCCTGACTGGCGAGAAAATACAATGACATCCCACTAATTCCAAAGGCCGTAAAGACTGCTAGCCCGACGAGCCCCAGCAGAATAGGCCGAAGCCCCCATCCAGCCCCGTGCCGGCGTCCATCTGCAACAGTTTCCATACAAGCACCTTTCTAAAAAGTTGGTTAAAAAACCGGAGGAATGATCCTGGTCACAATCAATCTTGGCGATTTTAATCTGTATTTCAATATAGCGGAGGTGCAAGTCGCTGCAAAGGGAATTCATTTCTGTGGGATAATGGTACCCTAGTCAATGGCAAGCGCATTCAAAGTCATGTGGGGATGCCTGATTGGGAGACCACATATACAGTGTGCAGGAGGTAAGCTTCTGTGTACAGCAGATTCACCTCAGAATGAGTTTTCCACGACCAACTCACTTAAAGGCTGCTGGCCGGGGTTGGGCCAGGCGATTGGTTCCTCTTGTCTTCTAAGCAGGGCACTAGAAAATGGAGGGGGAGCAAGCCGCAAAACCTCTATTCGTTGTCGAGTTCAGTAGCCGGCCGGGTTATCTCTTCAACAGCCCCTTTTGATTCCGGTTGATCCTGCTGCCTAGGTTCCAACAAGTTGTCAATGCTGCGCACGCCGATAATTCCAGGCAGGGCGTTATTCGACATGTGGGTTGGAACAAAGACCATGGTGGATTTACCTTCCATACACATCTCATACAACATATTCATCGAGCGAAGCTGCAAGGCGATGTCATTGCTTTGGTATTGTGTTGCTGCGTCAATCATCGACTTTGCAGCGAGATTTTCGGCTTCTGCAAGCTTGACCCGAGCTCGTTTCTCGCGTTCTGCTGCAGCCTCTCGGGAAATAGCGTCCTCCAGTTCTTTGGCCACAATAACATCTTTGATCTCTACCGAGATCACCGTGACACCCCACCTTTCCGCAAATGTCTCAATGTGTGACCGCAGTAGTTCTCCGATTTTCTCTCTTTCGGAAAGAAGATCGTCGAGTGTGGACTTGCCCACCATATCTCTAATTGCCGAGCAAGCACCCAACTGTGTCGCTGCATGGTAATTATCGACATTCAAGATGGCCGCTTTCGAATCCTTGACCTGATAAAATACGATCGCGTCCACCTCAACAGGGATATTATCCTTAGTCAATCCACTTTGCTGGGGAACGTTATAGGTAATAATTCTCATGTCAACTTCGAACAGAACTTTGTGCAGAAACGGTATATAGAAATACAGACCCGGCTTGACCATTCTCGTCAATTTGCCTAAGAAAAATAAAGCATGTCTTTCCCACTCATTTACAACGCCAAAAAATAGCATCAAGACCTCCCATTGTTATTTATCAAGCATACTGTCTCATAGTTTTAATTAAGCTGCAACCGTCTACGCTGTAGCTGGTTTTGGCCTTTGGGAGATTTAAGCAAGGCTATCCAGTTGTTTAGAAAGAACTTTCCACCCCTAACTCACTTAAGGGCAACTGCCGGACTTGGGCCACACCTCCTTGGTCTTTTTGCCAGGCTTTCACATCAGCGGTCATGATGATTAACAACGAGGCATCGGTCATCGGCGCCCGGTCATTGCCGTACTCGGTGCGGATCACCCGGCGCAGTGCCGGGTCGCGCACGATGACAAAGGGCTAGTGTTGGATATTAAAGCTGGTGGGGGCCTGAATCGCTGCCTCCAACAATTTGGTCTCTTCGGCGGGAATGAAGCGATGGGCGGGGTCAAAGTGCTTGATGGCTTGGCGCTGATAGATGGCATCGAAGGTGTCCATATATTGTTCCTTTCGGATGGGCCAGGTCTGGTTGCAAAGAAATTTATTAATGATCAATCTTCTGTACGATCATTTTATCAAGCTTGCGTATTGGAGAATCGGCGCACCAGAAAATTGTAGAGCCAACCAAAAATCAAACCGCCAATGCCGGCGTCCACCAATCCGTAAAGGGTTCCGATAATGACCGATCCGAAATTGGGGTCAGCATGATAGCCGGGATAGATAGAAGCGGCGAGAACCAGAAAAACCTGGCCGTAAGGAGGCCAGACCAGGTTTGCGGCACCGACAAGAAAGATCGTGCCGGCCCAGACCAGCGCAATGGCAACGGCAAAAGCAGGGATGTTGAGTCGCATAAAACCTCCTGGCGTAAGCGGTGAACAAAGAATGACCCGGATAATCGTTGCAAAATCATTGGTTCAAATGAAATGGGGGAGGACACAAGAGGGGGAAGAATCGGTTTAAGTGTAACGGGCATCCTCCCCCAGCAACACCTCAAGGAAAGCCTATCATTTGCTGCCGCCCCTCATCCCATGACTTTAGCTTGGCACAAGAAAGACTTTTTACAAATATCAGCGGCGCCTTGGCTTGCAGCTCCGGCACAGCATCGAAACATTTCACCAGCAGATAATTAGGAATCAGCGGGCCCAGGTGGTGGATATGGTGGTAACCGATATTGCCGGAAAACCAGCGAAACAGGGCCGGCAAACGATAAAACGAGCTTCCCTCCATCGCCGCGCGTAACGGCACCCAGTCGCTTTTCCGGGTCCAATAACCGCCCTCAAACTGATGCTGCATGTAAAACACCAGATTCTCGCGGTTCCTGCAAACAACAGGACCGTCACCTGGATCAACAGATAAGTCCGCCAGCCGATAACCTGTGCGGCCACCACAAAGACGGCGACGAGGAGCAGATTAGTATAAAGCACGCCCATATACTCCTTACGTTTGGTCCTGCGCGTCGGCAGCCGATTACTTAATGGGAAAATGAACAGCGCCCCCAGTCCGAACAACACCAGTGGATTGCGGTAGAGCCGGTACAGCAGGCGGGTCCGCTTGGGGGAGTCCTGATACTCTTTCAGGGTCATGGTCCAGACATCACCGAAACCCGGCGCATCGAGATTGGCGTAAGTCACATGATGCCGTAGGTGACTGAAACGCCAGTCTTCAAAGGGGGTGAACACCAGCAAGCCAAGCAGATAACCGAAAAGGGTGTTGGCGCCCTTGCTGCGGAAAAATGAGCCCTGAACACAGTCATGAAACAGGATGAAGATGCGCACCAGAAAGGCCGCTGCAGGAAGGGCGAGCAAGAGCGTTACCGAATAAAGAGGTGCCGAATTGAATCGACCAGACCATCAGAACCCAGAGACCACAATAAGGCACTAAGGTGTTGAGCAACTGCCCGACGGCCCTTCGGCTGTCCGAATGCCGGAACCTTGCCAGCTGCGCATACCATTCGGGCCACGGTTGCCCATGCGCAGGCCGCAGAACGCACAGAGGGGCCAGGCCTACGCAATTGTACTTGTCAATTGCGTAGATCTGACCCCATCATGTACTTCTTAACAGCCCGAGTGCGTTTGCTTTTAAGGCTTAATTGTTGTTGTTCTCAGAAATAAATGATCTAAATGAATCCACTGAAACTACAAACAAACGGAAAAATTCGGTGACATGTTTTACCGTTATCCCCCCGTTTGCCAATAAATCGGATTCAATTACTGGATCACGATCTGAATCTAAATACGCACGAGAAAGACGCTTTGTTCTATTCCATTCATTGATTTCCTCGTACGAGATATTTACCCCCTGGATTGCGTAATAACCCTGAAGATCGCCATCACTCTTATTAAACAAAACGTATGTTCTACCTTCAATTTTTATACGAAGAACTCCGTCTTTAAGTTTTGTAACAGCACTGTATCCATCATCCCTTATGATCTTAATCAGCTCAGCGTCTGAATACTTATCCGTCAAATTTGTCCCGGCATAAACGGATACTGGCATCAGAAAGCAAACAGCCAACAGGATTCCTAATATACGATTTTTCATTTTTCCCCTAATAGTTTTGGCTCATGATAAAGTTTTGTCAGGTCTGCAACATAAGCCGAATTACAGGCCTAACATTAAGTGTATGGTCCGATACTTTTGGAGTATAGTGGCCTTATTTCAAGGTAAAACTCAACGGCTGAGTCCCCGTAGCATCCATGTTGACCCCAGTGATTTGCTGATGTGGTGGAGCGGCTCTTAATGCCCTAAAGTAAGGATCCCTCTTCTGGCCGCCACTAGATCGTTAAATTAACGGACCTGTGTAAAAAAAACACCTTTACCGTAAGGGCTTTTTCATTGCCCCACCAGTGTTGAAACCTTGTTAAAATTGACCCGATCTTTACCTGGGACTCTAATCCCAAAAATTGACTTTATCAACCTAAAATAGCCATTTGCTTGTCCCCGGTCAAGCTCTTCCTCGGAGTTGCATTCAATCCCCTGTCCCCTGGGGGGCAGGCAAAACTTAAACGTGCTGGTTGGGGAGATAGCCCCCCCAGGCACCCCTTTTGCTACCTAAGTTGCAAATGACCGAAACTGTTTAGAATTTCGGACGTTCCAGCGCCGCACGCCAGGTGTCGAGCGCGGGGCGGAGATTCCCCGCCCCGTCATACAGCCCGGTGTCG
>JAIOSZ010000136.1 GCA_021107335.1 Desulfuromonadaceae bacterium
CAGAAAAAGAAGTAGCAGTACTGCTGCTGCGGCCAGCAACCGATGGTCCAGGGTCGCTATGAAGTTCAGAATCTCCTCTTGGTTCATCTTCGCCTCCTTGCAAAGGGCGTTACAGAAATATGAGTATTGTCTGTCTTGGTCCGTCTGAAAATTACTCTTTTATCGCCACGATAATGTAGACCGGATCGTAGGCCTCAAACATCTTGTACTCGGTGGAGGGTCGAGTACGGGCCACATTAATGGTGGTAATCTCCAACTGGTAGCCGGCATTAGCAAAATATTCGCTGGCCGCAGTGAGGGTGTCGAAGGTCATGGCGTTGATCACCACCCGGCCCTCGGCAGGCAGCCGCTCATCGACAGCCTGTAGAATATCCCACAGATTGCCGCCTGAACCACCAATAAAAACCCGGTCGGGATCGGGCATGCCATCGAAACAAGTCGGAGCCTCCCCTTCCACCAGACGGGCTCGACGGACATTGAATTTGCGGAAGTTCTGTTTGATGTAGTTGATACACTGAGCATTGCGCTCCACGGCGAAAATCTGCCCGTTGGGCAGCAAATAGTCCGCCTCAATACTGATCGAACCCGATCCGGCGCCGATGTCCCACAGCACCATGTCATGGCGTAACTTGAGCTTGGCCAAGGTCACCACTCGCACCTCTTCGCGGGTGATCAACTTACGGGTGGAGGCGAACTCCTCATCGGGGATACCCAGAGTCGGCATCTGTTCTTCGCCGCTGGCATCATACTCCTTGATCAAAATAAGCACATTGAGTGGCGCAGCGCTAATATCCAGCAGGCCCCGCACATCGGTAGTAATAATACGCTCTTCGTCAGTGCCGAGATTTTCGCACAGGTAGGCCTCATAACCATCGCGCCCCCGCTTCACCAGTTCGGCGGCAATGGCCGCTGGAGTGTTCACCGAATCGGTTAACACCGCGGCCTTGTCGTTGGCGACAATGCGATCGACTGACCCTTCGATGCCGCGCCCTTGGGCCGAGAGAAAAATAGCATCGTCCCAGGGCTCCTTGAGCTTGGCAAAGGCATACTGCACCGAACTGACATTGGGCACGAATTCCAGTTCATCAGCAGAGAAATTGCGCAACAACCTCCGACCAATACCAAAAAATAAAGGATCACCAGAAGCCAACACCACCGTCTGCCGGTCATCCTGCTTGAGCCGTTCGGCGATTTCAGAAAAATTATTATCGATCAGGACCGTCTCACCAGAAAATTCTGGAAAAAGAGCCAGGTGTTCAGCTCGCCCCATGAGAACCTGACAGGCTTTGATCAGTTCCAGGGCACGCCCACTAAAGCCTTCCTGACCCTGTACTCCGGCACCGACAACATAGATCTTTTTCATCGATTTTCCTTTTTCGCCTTTTAAGCAGTGATGCCTTCGCAAAAACTTAGAGGATGGCTAAGCAAAAAGTTTGTCCTACAAGGCCTGGTGTTTTTTCAGGGGCGAAGACATACATCGTATGTCGAGGTCCTGAAAAAGACGCCGGAACGCCGTAGGGCGTACTTTTTGCGACGCCATCACTCTACCGTTTCGTTCCGCGACCCGTCAAGCCCACCCGATCCACCTATACTGGCGGATTGGCCCAAAGCCTCGGCGATCCGCTCACAGGCCACTTCTGCAAGTTTAGCGTGCACTCCCAATGGCTCGGCCAACAGCAGCTCCACCTCGGGATGCTTCTGACCCGCAACGGCCATGACCGCCGGAAGATCATGACTGACATGCCTACCGGCGAAGAGAAAGTAGGGACACAGCACAATGCGCCGAGCTCCCTGTGCCACACAGCGGTCGATGCCGCTGGCAATAGAAGGCTCGCCACAGGACAAAAAAGCCACTTCCACCAACGCGTTGTCACCGCTAGCACGCACCAGATCGGCCATCGCACAAAAAGCTGACTTAGCCTCGGCTCGTGGGGAACCGTGTCCGACCAGCAAGATCGCCGTTTTAAACGCTGTCCTGTTCATGGCCTGTGTCTCCATCATCAATGACCATCAGCCGTTCAGCAGCTGAACGGTAACGTGACCGCGCGCCCCATAATCGAGGATGTTTACACAACCGTAAAATTGGGACAGGGAAAAAATTCGCTCCAGAGGGGCGTCGAGGGCATCCAGCAGCAGAATCCGGTTAATGCCACCGTGAGCCACCACCACGACCTCCTGCCCTCTATGCCGCTCAATAATTTCGGCGACAGCCGACCGCGCCCGCTGTCGCAGGTCGAGTAGATTCTCCCCGCCCGGAATCCGGTAATGGACAATATTGTCGAGCCGCGCCTGCCACTGCATGGGATAGTGGGCCTGCAGTTCACTCCAGGGTCGTCCCTCCCACTCACCGGCGTGAAGCTCCCGCAGTTTCGGCATAGCTATCGGCACCAGTCCATGGGCGGCCGCGAGCATTTCCGCCCCTTCGAAACAACGGACCAGGTCGCTGCTATAGACCGCCTGAATCGGCCGCGTCTGCAGGCGCTCGACCAACTGCCGATAATGACCTTGGCCACGGGGGGTCAAGGCGACATCCTGCTGACCGTTATAGCGTGGCTCGCCGTGTCCTTCGACCTCGCCGTGGCGTAGTAGAAAAATTCGCGTGTCCTCAGACCGGCAGGCCTGCAACCTATTCAACGAGCCTGTATCAGCGTTATCTGTCATCAGCGAAAACGAAGCTTCAATAGCAGCAAAATGGTGGTATTGACCGTTGCCAGACCGTTCATGGCGATAAAGACCGGATTACCGACCTGAATTGCGTAGGTGGTATAGAAAAGCCCACCGACAAAGATGATTAGCAGCATCCAGAGCGATAGATCCGCCGTCGAGCGGGTCCGCAAAGCCTTGATGATTTGTGGAACGAAACCGGTAGCCACCAGCAGTCCACCTATGATGCCAATCCAAAAGATTATCTGATCCAACCTTTAATCGTCCGAATCGTCTGAATCGACGAACACCGGTGAGGCTTCGTCATCAAGGGCTGCCTCGATGCGCTGCCATACCTCGTCACACCCTTCGCGAGACAAGGCAGAAAAGAGCGTAAAGGCGTCTCGCGGCAAACCAGTGGCTTCGAGAATCGGCAGAATCTGCCTTTCCCGGCGGCTGCGAGTGATTTTATCGACCTTGGTGATGATCGGTATGGTCGGAACCTGCAACTCCTCCAACCAGTCGAGCAGTTGAATCTCCTCCTGCTGCGGCACCCTGCGGATATCAAATAGCAATAATAGTGCCTGAAGATTATCCCGCCCTTCCAGGTAGGTGCGGACCATTGGTCCCCACTGTTTTTTCACCGCCATCGGCACCTTGGCATAACCGTAGCCGGGTAGATCGACCAGATAGAATTCGCCGTTAATATCGAAAAAATTAAGCAATTGAGTGCGCCCCGGTGTCGACGACGTGCGAACAAGGCCACGACGGTTTACCAGAACATTGATCAGGGAGCTTTTACCGACGTTACTACGACCGGCAAAAGCCACTTCCTTAAAATCGGCCGGCGGATAGTTGCCCGGGCGGGTGGCGCTCTTAACAAAATCAGCGGATTTAATGATCACCGAACAGGCTCCTTAGCTCTTGTAATGCGGCCTTTAAGCCGCCATCAACTTGCTCGACAAGATATCGCAGGCCGAGGGTAATTGCAATTAATTCACGTCTTTTCACCAGCAGCCGGGACAAAATAGGAACCCCGTCAGGAGGGTTCGCGGATAGCGTCGTTAAAACCAATGACGCACACGGGCAAAAACCCGATAACCGAGAACGGCCAGCAGGTGCAAACCAGGCAGGCCGAGCAACTGACTCAGACGCCGGTAACGAAGACCGGGAAGCCCCAACCACAGGGCGCGAAATGCCTCTACTCCGAGGTAGAGGTGACCTGCAGCATCCTGCGCATGCATGGCCTTGAACAACACCGTCCGGTCCAGCGCCCAGCCCCCGGCATCAAAAGAGGGCGCGCTGATATCGACAAAATGCAGCCGACCGACTCGATTCAGAGCGCGATAGTGAGCGATCTCCCGCGAACAGACCGGGCAGCTGCCATCGTAGAAGACGGTCAAGGGGAAAAAAACTTCCTGAGACAGGACCATCGAGTTACCCTTTTGCAAAATACACCGCCCACTGATTGACGACGAATGATTGACAGCAGGACCTTTGGCAGATAATTTTAAAGTACAGGCTAACGTGCACCCTTCAAGGAAGGAGACCGTGAATGTTTGAACATATTGATGTGCAGGACGCTATCAAGCGCTCAATCCAGACAGAGAAAAAAGCCATGATTTTTTATCGTATGGCGGCCCGGCACATGGAAAAAGGTGAGGCGCGTCGCTTTTTCGAAACTTTGGCCGAGGAAGAAAGGGAACATGCCCGGCAATTCTACGATCTCTACCGACGCCATGACCTTCCCGACTTCGACAGCTTCATGGATAGCACCAGCGAGGCGGAAAAAGGTTGGCTGTCGTCCCAGGAAAACGTCCTGCTCAGCGACCTTGGTGTGCGCAAGGCCATGGAACTGGCCATGCACAAGGAGTTAAAGCTTGAAAAACAGTTAAAAGAACTGGCCGTCAATATCAAAAACCCCGAAGTACGTAGGGTCTTTGAAGAAAATGCCAAATCGACCAACCACCATTATCAGTTGATCGAATCAGAATATGCCCACCTGATGGGCATGGTGCACGAAACGGATATCGATACCTACGTGCGGGAATAAAAACCGATTACCGGCCCTTTTCCTGCCCCCTATTCATGGTAGAATACAAGTGCAGGGCAGAAGGTTTAACCCTGTGATTTTATCAACTAAATACCGGCATTACGCGGCCTCATGCCTGAAGCCTTGTCTTCTCATCCGCCGGTTGCCACCGGAAGCCCAGCTGTCATTCGGGTCTATAAAAGAGCCGGAGAATCAGCGGTCGAAAGGTTGCGAACCTGCGAATTAGCATAAAGCTGGTCGTGGTAATGTCGGTATTGTTGTATCCAATCCCCCAACGTCCTCGTTTGGCGTCGCTTTGTCCCGGTCTGTTACAGAACCACAGAATCAAGCCTAACTCGTCATCACGAACTATTCGACGGACTCTTTTTCCATGCGGTAATAGCGATGCACCGGCTTTATCTCGTCCGCAGCCAGGGCTTCTTTGAGTTGCTTGAACAGCTGCCGCAGCTCCAACAGTTGTTGCTCGGTGAGATTAAGGCGCGGCATTTGCGACCCAGGCTGAACATACCCAGGGTCTTCCAGATAAGCCTGCAGATAATCGATCTGCAGCTTTTCCACGGCTAGTAGCAAATCGGGCGCCAAGGCCATGGGGGCTGCAAGCTTGGTGGCCGTCTGCTGATCGCCAAATGCGTGGCAAGCCACACAGGTTCGTAAAGCCGCAGTGGATGTGGTTTTTTCACCTGACGGACCGCTTAAAGAGGTGGGCGCAAAAGTCAGGGGCTTTTCCTTGAAAAGGCGGGTATGACAATCGAAGCAATTGTAGTTTTGCCAAGGCTCGAGGCGAAAGTCCTTGGCTGGCGAGGTCATCCAGCCTAGCTGCTGCAGGTAATCGGCAACCGCATTAAGCTCGGCAGGCTGCAGGTTGGGCACCGCATTGGGAGAGGTATAGGCCAGCATCATCAGGTTGTTCATGGCCGGTCGCATACGATAGGGCGCCGCCAGATAATCCGCCAGCCAATTCGGCTCGTACTTGTGGCGCCGCCAGGTCAGGCTCGGTGCATGGTCGGCACCGAAACCTTCGAGGGTGTGACAGCCTCGACAGCGGGCGGCCTTGACCAATCGCCGACCAACCAGCAATCGTTCGCCAACCTCATCTAAGGTTAAGGGTTTTCCTTGCGTTGGTTTATCTTGCCTCGGCTTTTCTTCCACACCGGGGGATGGCTCTACGGGTCGGGCCGCATGGCGCCGGTCCCGTTCACGGCAGCAGGTTGCGTAGTCATTACAGGCCAACACTGAGGCGACATCGGCATCACCGGAAAATCCCGAATCGACCACCAGGCTGCGCAGTTCGAAATCAACCAACAGCCAGCTTTTTTCAGGAATATCGGAAAAGAGTTCACGGCCACCCAACACATCGAAAAAATTGCGGCAAGTCTTGCTTGTGCGGGGATCTTCATACGCTAAGGTAATCCAGGCCACCCGCCCGTCCGCCACGATCTTCTTCTCCAGAAACAGCACCTGGTCGGCATAATGAATCCCGGGCCGTTCCCCGGCAACCAGCGCCCCCACTGACTGTGGAAGCAATACCATCAAACAGATCAGCCCTATCCCCAATTTCACGATACGCACCGACACCTCCGGTAAAGAAACCGCATGCTATGGTTAAACCTACCACAGCTGCCGCCGGGGACAAGAACCTCTTGCGTCAAACTGAAATTCATTGATATTCTGCCGGCGTCTTT
>JAIOSZ010000293.1 GCA_021107335.1 Desulfuromonadaceae bacterium
CTTCAGGGTCAAGTTGTGTTCGGCCAATATTTCTAATATGCGTGGCGCCTTGCCGCCGGGATCGATGACCATCGCTTCACCGCTAACCGGGCAGCCCAACAAATAACAATTGACCTGCAGTTCCCCGGTTACCAGCGACTTCATCCACAAAGCCATCAGTTATCCCCCTCATCAAGTTGAGCAAAGAGGTTCATAGTCTTTTCTTTCAGCTGGTCGGCCAGACTGAAACTGAGATCTCGATCCTTGGTTGCCGGTTGCTGACGACGCTTGGCCGGCTTTCCCTCTGCAACGGGCGGCGTCACCGGTTGCTCTGCGGGCGTCACCTCGTCCGCAAGGACCGGCTTCTCGCCGGTTTCCTTATAAAAATAACGATCGTAGATACGATGATAGCCGCTCCAGGCTGCACCGTTGTCGGGCTCTTTCTGCAGATGGCTCTGCACACCGTTGATCTTACTGTCGAGATCGTCGAGATAATTGAGAATCACCGCCTCGAGAGTTTTAGGCCTCTTCGGCGAACCATACTCGTACTGACCGTGATGAGAAAGCAACAGATGCTTCAGCAGCAGTCCGGCTGGCAGGGGAAAATCCTCCAGCTGGCGCAATTTGGCTTCGATCATCTCCACGCCGAGCACGATGTGACCAAGCAGTTTGCCCGTATCGGTATAGCCAAAAGACCGTTCATAGCAGAGTTCGGCGACTTTGCCGATATCGTGCAACAAGGCCCCGGTCAGCAGCAGGTCGCGCTGCACCCCAGGATAGCGACGGCCGATATCGTCGGCCAGTTGAGCCACCGCCAGGGAGTGCTCCATCAATCCGCCAAGATAAGCATGGTGAATTGTCTTGGCTGCCGGTGCTTGTATAAAGTGCTGAAGAAACTCTTCATCGGCCAGAAAGGCCTCCATCAATTGGCGATAATGGGGAGTCTCCAAGCTGGCTACCAGCTGGCGTAATTCGGCCAGCATCTGTTCTACAGGCCGGGCGCTGACCGGCAGATAATCCGCCAGATCCACCTCTTGTTCAGGCATCTTTTCCAGACGCTGGACGACCAGTTGCATCTTGCCGAGATAGACACTGGCTTTGCCGGCCACCCGCACAAAATCGTCTTTATCAAACAGCCCCGATAGTTCCTCAACCCGATCCCATACCCGCCCCTCTACTTCACCGGTACGATCCATCAACTTCAAGGTCATATAGGGCTTGCCATTTTTGGGCATAGCGGTGGTCTTTTCCCGCACCAAAAATTGGCCATTAAATTGATCCCGTTCCTTAATCTGTTATACGTAAAGCTCTTACAACGACGACTCCTGTTGGTTGCTGTTTCTGCAATCTGCTCGGCGACCTTGAGACCATCCAAAGCAGCGCTCATGATTCCTCCCGCGTAACCGGCTCCTTCGCCGGCGGGATATAGTCCGGATTGATGCAGGGCCTGGCCATCCGCCTGCCGCAAGATACGCAGCGGCGCTGAAGTGCGGGTTTCGACACCGACCAAGGTTGCCTCAGCCGTGATAAAGCCCCGCATGCGACGCTCAAAATGAGGTAGCGCTCGGCGCATAGCAGTACTGACAAAGTCTGGCAAAACCTGCTGCAGGTCCCATTCTCGCACCCCGGGACGGCAGGAAGAGTTCAAAGGCCCTTTGCCGCGGCCGAGAAACGAGAGTAGATTTTGCGCTGGTGCTCGATAATCGCTACCGCCGGCGGCAAAAGCCTCCTCCTCCCAGCGGCGCTGAAAGCGCATTCCAGCCAGGGGATCGGTCGCACCGAAATCTTCGGGACGCACCGCCACCACCAGGGCACTATTACTGTAAGGACCATTGCGCAATCTATTGCTCATGCCGTTAACCACCAGCCCCTGCGACTCGGATGCAGCCAGCACCACCTCTCCCCCGGGACACATACAGAAGGAATAGATACCGCGCTTGGTCTCTGGGTCGTTGTAGGTCAGGGCATATTCAGCCGTCGGCAATTGCGGATGGCGGCGATGTCGGTACTGTATAAAATTAATCAACTCCGCTGGATGCTCGACCCGCAGGCCGATAGCAAAGGGCTTGCTTTCTAAGGCCACGCTCTGCTTAGACAACATGCCATAGGTGTCGCGAGCGCTGTGACCGGTAGCAAGCACCAGACTGTCGCAGGGGAATTCTTCCTGTTGATTGAGAACCGCCCCCTGTATGCTTCCAGCGCTAATGGTCAGGTCGGTCAGGCAGGTATCGAAGCGAATCTCCACCCCGAGCCGCAACAGCTCGCGGCGAAAGTTGATCAGTACCAGTCGCAGCCGATCGCTACCGACATGGGGCTTGGCCTGACTGAGAATCTCTTCGCTGGCGCCAAAACCGACCAGGGTCTGCAGCACATAGCCACCCCAGGGATGTTTGACACGGGTATTGAGCTTACCGTCGGAAAAGGTCCCGGCGCCGCCTTCGCCGAACTGAATGTTGCTGGTCGGATCGAAGGGACCACCGGAGCGAAACCGGTTAACGGCCAGCACCCGCCGTTCCACCGGCTCACCGCGCTCGATAAGGGTGACCTGAAAACCATGACGAGCCAAACTCAGGGCGGCAAAGAGGCCCGCCGGTCCCATACCGACCACCAGCACTCGATGGTGCCGCTCCAAAGAAGCGATATCCGGCACCGCGGGAGGTTGCCAGAGACTCAGCCGCCGGTTAGTGCCTTGACGAGCCAGCAGTGTTACTTCATCGGCCACATCGAAAACAACAGAAAAGATGCGCAGTACCTTCGGCTTGCGCCGGGCATCAATAGCCCTGCGTACAACCTTAAAAGCATGCAGATCTTCCCGTTCCAGGCCTAGTTCTGCGGCCACCCTGACCGGCAGCAGCGATTCATCTTCATCGAGACCCAAAGCGATCTCACGCAACTGCAGAGCCATCAACCAGCCCTCCTTAAGATTTGCGCCGGGAATGGCGCAGAGGTTTTCGCTGGAGTAGGACCACCCAGCGTGTCTCGATCGGCGAAACAGAGATTATGCCACGGGAAATTCAATTTGGAAAACGGTGCCTTGCCCTAGTTCACTCTGCGCCTTAATATGCCCCTGGTAAGTTTTAACGATACGCAGCACCACCGACAGACCAAAACCGGTCCCCTTGGGCTTGGTGGTATAAAACGGGTCAAATATCTTGCTGAGATTCTCTGGGGAGATCCCCTGACCGGTGTCGCTGACCTCAATCTGAAGGCGGTCCCGGTCTCGAGCCAGCGAATCCCTAATTTGCCTCCCTGACGCATTTCATAAATAGCGTTGGTAAACAGATTGGTAAAAATCTGTTCCACTTCGACATTATTAGCCTTAATAGGCGGTAACCCCGTTTCCAACTCACAGATCAGCTTGATATTATGGGCCTCAAGCTGCTCATTTAGATTCGACAGGATACGCTCAATAACCTCCTGTAAAAAAACCGGTTGTGTCGCTCCTCGCGGCTGCTTGCTGGAGGCCAACAATTGGATCAAGATGTCGTCGATGCGATCCACCTCGCCGAGGAGTTTATCGATATAGCCGGCCCTTTCTGGATCATCGGCCAGAACAGGCTTGAGTAGCTGGGAAAACAGACTAATGGCATTGAGGGGATTGCGAATCTCATGGGCCATCCCTGCGGCCAAATGCCCGAGAGTCGCCAGCTTTTCAGCTTGCAAGATTTCCGCATGAGCCTGCTCCAGCTCCAGCGTTTTTTCCGCAACCCGCCGTTCCAGTTCACTGTTCCAGCCCTTGATTTCGTTAAGCAACCGTTCCCGCTCCAGACGCAGTTCACGGTTATGAATTTCAATGCGCCGAATTCGCAGAACATTATCAATTCGGTCGATCAGATCCTGGTTTCTGAAGGGTTTTAAAATATAATCGGCCGCGCCGGCCTTCATAACCTCGACAGCAATTTGCTCGTTCCCTCTGCCGGTCAGCATAATAACGTAGGTATCGGGAAAACGCTGGCGCATCTCTCGCAGCGTAGTCATGCCGTCCATACCGGGCATCATGTAATCGAGGAGCACCAGACACGGTTTTTCCCGCTCGGCCGTCGCCAGGCATTCCTCGCCACTTTCAGCGGTAATGACTTCGTAGCCACGGGTGGTGAGCAACATGACTGCAAGATCGAGGATAAGCGTTTCATCATCGACCACCAATATCCGACCGGACATGCCTGTACCTCCATACTTGCTCATTTTACTACCTTAAAAGCCCACCTACCATAACCTTTGACAGGGTTTTTTTGCAAGGACAAAGCCCTACGGAAAAAACAGCCGACCACAAAGCAAAAGCAGCCCTAAGGCTGCTCTGCATCACGTTTTCTCAACCGACCATATAGCTGCTAAACTACTGGAAACTACCCTGCATAGCGAATGGTCATTACCGGCACAGCTGACTTGCGCACCACCTTCTCCGCCGTGCTGCCAAACAGCACATGATCCAAGCCGCTGCGACCATGAGTCCCCATCACAATCAGGTCGGCGGAGACCTCCTCGGCCTTTTTAATAATCTCGTCGTAGTGAATCCCCGGAACAATAAAGGATTCGTAGTTGTCGTATTCCTGCAGATTGCCCCGACAGAACTTATCCATCATCTTTCGCGCACCCTGTTCGATCTCGTCCTCGAGGGTTTCAAAAGAGATATGCGGCACGTAGAAACCACGCAAATCGACCGGCTCATTGATGACATGAACGACCAACAGTAAGGCCTGGTACTTTATGGCCAGATCTCGGGCATATTCAAAAGCATAGGCCGAGTTTTCAGAAAAATCGCTGGCAAACAGAATAGTCTTGAATTCTTTCATTGTGCCTCCATACGGTGCTTGCGATTTATCGCCAATTCTCCTTTTGAGACCATGGCATATGCTTGAAAACAGCCAACGAGGAGATCATCCGCTAATTGGCCCTGACCGCCTTTTGCTCGGTGAGCATTTTGTTCATGACAATCCGTAACTCATCCAGCTTTATCGGCTTGTTGATATATTCATAGGCCCCTAGATGAATCGCCTCCAGATAAGACTCGACCCCGCCATGGGCAGTCACCATGATAACCTGAGTGCTGGGATAATGGCGATTGAGTTCCCGTAAAAAATTCATCCCGTTCATTTCAGGCATCTGTAGGTCGCTGATCACCACCTGCACATTCTGCCGCTGTAAAAAATCAAGAGCCTCTCGACCATTGGCCACACTGTCAACCCGATAGCCTTCCTGCTCCAGAATCTTGCTGAGGCCGATTCGAGCGTTCTCTTCATCGTCTACGACCAGTACTCTACTATCTCGTTGTTCCACCGCTACCTCCCCTTGCTTTTCACTGTTGGCCTGCAAAAAGTCTACCATTTGCCGCAAGGCTGTCAAGCAACGGAATAACACCGTATAAGAAAAATAAATCTTTGCTTTCAGATACTTACTATGTCTACAAGAATGGAAAAATCCCCGTCAGGAACCTGAAAACTCAAGTTTCCCCCTGCCAGAGGAGAATTAATTGGAGGATCAGTTCAGCAAGGGCAGAGCCCCCGCTCCGACCAACAGCCAGGACCTCTTGATGACTCAGAGGAGAAGTACTTAGCCCCGCCGCCCGGTTGGCCACATAGGACAGCCCCGCTACCCGCATTCCCAGGTATTTTCCCATGATCGCTTCGGGCACCGTGGACATGGAGACAGCATCGGCGCCAAGCAGACCCAGGGCTCGTATTTCGGCGGGGGTTTCGTAGGAGGGGCCGGGCAGAGCCGCCAGCACGCCCTGGGTGAAACCAATACCCCGCTGACGAGCAAAGGACTGTAGCGCCGCATAGTGCTGCTGATCGTAGAGCTGCGATAGATCGAGAAAGGGATTGTTGGGCTGCCCCCGCAAAGGATTGTCGCCCAGTAGATTAATGTGATCAGAAATGGCCATGAAGTGACCCGGCAGCAGATCCTGACGTATCCCGCCGACGGCATTGGTCAGCAGCAGAAACCGGCAACCGAGCAGTTTAGCCAACTGCACCGGCGCGCAGACCTTTCGGGCACTAAGTCCCTGATAGAGGTGAAAACGGCCCTGAAAAACCAGTACCCGCCAGCCTAGCAGGTTACCGGCGAGCAATTGCCCCGCGTGCCCGGCGAGTTCGGTGTGAGGAAAGCAGGTATAGTCCCCATAGGGGAAAACCTGCCTTCCCTCCAGATTTTCTGCGGCGGCGCCAAGGCCTGAACCAAGCACTACTGCCAAATCAAAAGGTGCCTTGCCCAGCCTTTGCTGAACCGCCTTCTTTAGCTGCTCGAAGCCACCTGCCATGGGTGCCCTCCTAAGGGAACAACCTACTGAAGTAACTCCAGGTAGTGCTCGGCTTGTTCAGCCAGTTCTGAGGATGGTGATAGTTTTAGCACATTACGAAAGTATTGCACCGCTTCGGTCGGGCTGTCTGCTTTCATATGGGCCAGACCGAGTTGAAAATGGGTGCGGATGTTATTGCCATTGAGTTTCAACGCCTGCTGAAATTCTCCCAGTGCCCGATCAGTTTTACCCATGGCATAGTAGGTTTCGCCAAGGCGCAGATGGGCCTCATCGTAGCGTGGGTTTTGCCTTAAGGCCTTGCGGTAGGCGTTGGTCGCTTCAAGATATTCCCGCTTCTGAAAGTTGGCATAGCCGAGACCGGTAAAGGAAACCTCCGAGCTGGTAAACATCAGATTGGAGGCCGCCTTGCCGAAATAATGGATGGCATCATCCAGACGCTGCATATTAAGGTATAAATCACCTAGATTGTTTTCGATCAGCGAATCATCGGGCCGCAATTGCAGGGCCCGAAGATAGTATCCTTCGGCCTCGGCAAAAGCGCCCTTAAGCTGATACGCGCGTCCCAGACCAACCAGAATATCGACGCTATGGGCGTCCGCTTTATGGGCCATGTGAAATTCCTGCAGCGCGCGGCTGGCGTCACCTTCCTGCAGATAGGAAACACCAAGAATGTAGTGAACGTCCTCCTGCTGCGAGGAGCTTTTCTGAGGTTCTGCACAGCCAACCAACAAACCGCACAAGATTAGGATAACCGCCGAGCTGAAACGCATAGATCCTCCGGCACTGCCGCACAGATTCAAACCCAGGCGACCAAAAGTAATTACAGGTATTTATCCAACAACAGAGCCAGCCGCTCTCGGGTAGCTCCGGATATTTGGCTGGCATCGGTCATGATGGCATACTGCAGCGCGTTACCACAGCCACAGGGGCGGTTTGTAGCAGCGAGCCCTGCCGCGAGCTTGATGATATTGCGGGCCGTCGCCACGTTCTGTTTAATGATGGCCAGCACCGCCTCCACCGAAACGTCGTCATGCCCCTCGTACCAACAATCGTAGTCGGTAGCCAGGGCCACTGTACCGTAACAGATCTCTGCTTCGCGAGCCAGACGGGCTTCCGGGAGATTGGTCATACCGATAATGTCCACCCCCCAACTGCGATAGATATTCGATTCGGCCCGAGTGGAAAAATTCGGCCCTTCGATACATAGGTAGGTTCCGCCCCGATGCACGGTCGCACCGCACTCGGTCGCGGCCTGAGCCAGAATTGCGGACAGATCGCCACACACTGGATCGGCAAATTGCACATGTCCCACGACTCCTTCGCCAAAGAAGGTCGAGGCCCGCTTTCCCTGGGTTCGGTCGAAAAACTGGTCGGGAATCACAATATGGCCGGGAACAATCTCTTCCCGCATACTACCCACCGCTGAGACCGAAATAATCCGCTCCACTCCAAGCTGTTTCATCGCATGGATATTCGCCCGATAAGGCACTTCGCTGGGAAGTAAACGATGACCACGCCCGTGGCGCGGCAGGAAAACCATCTTTACACCGTCCAAAGTGCCAGTAATCAAGGCATCGGAAGGTTTTCCAAAGGGGGTCTCTACTTCAACCTCCCGCAGTTCGTTCAACCCTTCGATTTCATAGAGCCCGCTGCCGCCAATTACACCGATCACTGCCTGTGTCATATATAGTTTTCCTTTCGTCGTTAAGATACCGGTGATTGCTTTGATTTTGCGTCGTCAAGCTTACCCTTGAGCTGACCGCAAGCCGCGGAGATATCCTGCCCCTTGCTGGCACGACGAATAGCGATCATATCGCGACTGAGAAGGTAGGTCTGAAAAGCCTCAATGCGCCTTGCCGTCGGTGCCTTCAACGGGGAACCGGAGTGTTCATTGTAAGGGATCAGATTAATCTTGGCGCGGATACCATGCAGCAGACCGACCAGGCGCTTAGCGTCCTGGTCACTATCATTGACATCACGAATCAGAATATATTCAAAGGTAATACGCTGCCGTGGCGCCAGGGGATAATCCCGACAGGCGGCCATAAGTGCTTTAAGAGGGTAGCGTCGATTAATGGGCATCAACTGATCCCTCACCTCATCGGTGGTGGCGTTGAGAGAGACCGCCAGATTAATCTTAATCCTCTGGCCAAGGTCAAGCATTTCAGGAATCAGTCCGGCAGTAGACAGGGTCACCTTGCGCGAACTGAAATCGAGACCTTCCGGCAGATAAAAAATCTGCAGCGCCTTGATGACGTTTTCTAAATTATCCAGCGGCTCGCCCATCCCCATCAGCACTATATTTTGGATTGGCCCGTCCCTGCGGGCTGCGCAGACCTGATTGACGATCTCAGCGGTGGTCAGATTGCGCACCAGACCGAAGCTACCCGTATGGCAGAAGGAACACCCCATAGCACAACCGACCTGAGTCGAAATACACAGTGTGGCCCGACCCGCCTCCATGGGTATGCGTACCGTCTCCACGCTTTGCCCGTCATCCAACCGAAATAGGTATTTGCGCGTGCCATCGCAACTTTGCTCAACCACCTCCGGTTGCAGATTGGAAACGTAGGCGCGCTGCTGTAACTCTAACCGTAAAGCTTTGGCCAGATCGGTCATATCATCGAAAGAGCACACATCACGACCATAAATCCAGCGCATGATCTGGCTGGCGCGGAACCGTTCTTTACCGAGTCCGGAAAGAAACTCGATCAACTCTTCTTGGGTAAGGTTTTTTATATCGACAAGCTGGGATACTGACATGGTGCTCCTGGCAATTGTGCTGATTTTGCTGATAAAAAGCCCTCCAGATTGTATCTGAAGGGCTTTTCAGGCACAAGGTTTAATGCGGCGCAGATCAGAGCAGTTCCAAACCGGCAAAGAAATAATTGATTTCAAAAGCGGCCGTTTCAACGGCATCGGATCCATGGGTCGCATTGCGGCCGATGGCGGTGCCAAAATCGCGCCGCAAGCTGCCGGCTGCGGCAGCCGCTGGATCGGTGGCCCCCATCAGCTCGCGCCATTTAAGTATGGCATTCGGTGCTTCAAGCACCATCACCAGACAGGGACCGCTGCTCATGAAACCAGTCAGATCAGCAAAGAACGGTTTGCCCTGATGCTCATGATAAAAGCCACCGGCCTGGGCCTCGCTGAGCCAGATCTTTTTCAGGCCGACGACAGAAAAACCGGCTTCGTAAATACGCGCCAGAATCTTTCCGGCATAACCGGCAGCAAAAGCATCGGGCTTAATGACAGCAAATGTTTGTTCCATAACGATATAAGTACTCCTAGAAAGCTTCCAGCCGAAAGCATCGGATAAATAACTCGTGTCCATCCGGAAACTTTGGATGGACACAGTGCAGTTTTCATATGGGAAACGAGCAATTTTTCCCAAGGTCAAGAAAATCAAGCGCTTGCACGGAGGCGTAACTGTTTACGCCGCACCATTCCGCAGGACAGCGGAATGGGACAGCCTCTGGTTGCCCGAAGGGCGAGGGCCGGGGATGGCCCGAGTCACACGCAAGGGCGCGGATTGACGCCGAGATTGGGGAAAAGAGCCGTTTCCGGATGAAAACTAACTAACCTCATTTCGAGCTAAACGCTCGGTCCAGGGGCCACTCTGCAAACCGCTACTTTCTAGCGATTATAATCAAACCACCAC
>JAIOSZ010000001.1 GCA_021107335.1 Desulfuromonadaceae bacterium
GCCCTGACCGAAGAGCTGATGATTCACCCTCGCAGCCAACCCCAGGTCCCCGGCGCCGCCTATTTTACCGAGCAGGTGCGTCGCTACCTGGAACAGACTTTCGGCAGCGACCAGACCCTGAACGGTGGCCTGGAAGTTCACACCACCATGAATCTGGCGATGCAGCAGGCCGCGCAACAAGCAGTGCGAAACAATCTGCGCCGTCATGACCGACGCCAAGGCTATCGCGGCCCGCTGCGGACTCTGGATCCACAGGAGCAGGAGCTGCTTCTTACCGAACAGACCGCCACCTGGTCCGAGGCGCCACCGGTCGGCGAACGTCTCGAAGGGGTTCTGATTAAAGGGACTAAGCAGGAGCTGGTGATACAAATCGGCTCTTTTATCGGCCTTATCCCCCGCAAAAAAATCGCCTGGGCCGGAAATCTCCAGGTGCTGTCCCAGGGCCAGCCGGTGAAAATCGACCTTAATAAGAAACGAGTCCAGCTGCCCATCGGCTCGGTATTACTGGTCGAGGTGGTTCGTTCCCTAAAAGATGAAAAACTCGGGTTGGCTCTCGCGCAGGAACCCAAAGCGCAAGCGGCTCTGGTGGCTCTAGATCCCCGCTCCGGCGAGGTCAAGGCTATGGTTGGCGGCTACGATTTCACTCAGAGCCAGTTCAATCGCGCCATTCAAGCAAAACGCCTTCCCGGATCGGCCTTCAAGCCCCTCATTTATGCCGCGGCCCTAGACAAAGGCTACACACCGGCAACGATTGTTCTCGACACCCCCCTCATCTATAAAGAAAAGGGAAAGCAGGGACAAGAGAAGGAATGGAAACCAAAAAATTACCGGGGATCCTTTTCTGGGCCGACGTCTATACGCCGGGCCCTGGCCCACTCCTACAATATAGTTACCATCAAGATTCTGCAGGATATCGGCGTTCGTTATGCCATCGGCTATGCCAACAAGCTCGGCATCCAATCGCCCCTCGCTGCCGACCTAACCCTGGCCCTCGGCTCTTCAGCCATCTCCCCGTTAGAGTTGGCTACGGCCTACAGTGTCTTTGCCAATGGCGGAGTCCGCTTGACCCCCAATTACATTTCTCGAGTGGTCGATCGCAACGGAAAGGTATTGGAATCGGTCGACCCGGCCGATTTTCCCGAAGGAGCAGATGACCAGCAACAACTGATTCGTCACCCTTCCGAGCGAGTCATTTCACCGGACACGGCCTATCTGGTCACCAACCTGATGGAGAGCGTGGTACAAAACGGGACCGGTTTCCGCGCTAAAGCCCTGGGCCGTCCTGCAGCCGCAAAAACCGGCACCACCAACGACCAAAAGGATGCCTGGTTTGCCGGCTATGTACCACAATTGATGGCTGTTTCCTGGATAGGCTACGATCAGGAACGTTCTCTGGGCAAGAAAGAGACCGGCTCCCGTGCAGCAGCCCCGGCCTGGGTAGAGTTCATGAAAGTGGCACTCAAAGATCTGCCTCGTCAAAACTTTCCCGTCCCGGACGGTATTGAATTTCGTCCCATCGATCCGGATACCGGACTGCTAGCTCCGGAGGACGGCTCGGAGGTGTTTATCGAAGCCTTCGCCTCCGGCACGGCACCGACCCATTATGCCCTGGAAGATAAGCGGCCTAACGCCCAGGACTTTTTTAAGCTCGACTTAGAAGATCTCTGATCTTCCCTGGATCATTGCTAGGAAAACAAAAGCGCCGGCCTTTTCAGGCCGGCGCTTTTGTTTTGAAATCCTACCACTAATTTGAATTCGAAAATTCCAGCTGGATACTCTGGATGGACACAGTGCCGTTTACATATGGGAAACGAGCAATTTTTCCCAAGATCAAGGAAATCAAACGCTTACGCCGCACAAGCAAGCGTGAAGATTGACACCGAGATTGGCGAAAAGGGCCGTTTCCGGATGAAAACTAATTGGCCCGGTCAACACCCCGCTGCGGACAATCCTTCAACAACGGACATTGAGAACAGAGGGGAATCGGAGCCTTACAGAGTTGTCGGCCATGGAATATTAGTAAATGAGCAGCCTGCACCCAATGTTTGCGGGGTAGCAGTTTACAAAGGTCCCCTTCTATCTTTTCCGGGTCCTGCTGATCGGTCCAGGCAAAGCGCCGAGACAGACGCTTGACATGGGTATCGACCACCATTCCGGGGATACCAAAAACGTTACCAAGGACCACATTGGCCGTTTTCCGCCCGACACCCGGCAGCCGGACCAGTTCAGAAAGGGTTTGCGGTACCTGGCCTTCGTGTTCGCGCAATAACATCTGTGCGCAGCCAAGCAGGCTCTTGGCTTTGTTGCGATAAAATCCCGTCGAGTGAATATCCCCTTCCAGAGTTGGTAAATCCGCCTCGGCCAGAGCTTGTACACTGGGATATTTAAGGAAAAGTCCTTTGGTGACCTTATTAACCTGCACATCGGTACACTGGGCGGAGAGAATCGTCGCGATCAACAGCTGAAAGGGATTATCGTAGCGCAGGGCACAGTGAGCATCAGGATAGAGTCGATACAATTGCTCGAGAATTCTGGCGTCTTTTTTGCGCATGGCGGGTCTACCAATGGACCGGGTTGGCTGAGATGATTTCATGGAAAAAGCGACTTATCAACTCTGTGCACAGGGTTATACACAGGAGGAGCAGAGGCTTTGGCGCTTTTCTATCCCGGGGCGATCTCCATGCGGCGATTTTTTAATCCATCAAGGGGCAGATAGTGACGAGGATCGGCCATCTGCACAGTGAAAGTAACCGGCAGATGGGTAGAAGCTTCTCGCGCCAGAGAGCTATGCAGAACGGTACAGTCGAGGATGCGCAGGCCGCCCCGTAGGTAGCCCCGATCACGACCCAACAGCGGGAAGCGGGCCGGATAGGTGGCACTCCAAAAAGGTGTCGGTGTACGCCGCAAGCTCCCTGGCCAGTTAATGAGCAGCGCCGCGGCCAGAGGATCGGCAAAATCACCGATCACCAGTTGCGGGCATTGGGTACTGTGACGACCGAGCAGATCTGGGCCGAACAGGGTACGGACCTGCTGTCGGTATTGATAAAATCCTGTATCGAGACGAAGGATGTACAGGTAGAAACGCTGGCCGGCTAAATCGACATCGGCCCGCTGGCAGCTGCCCCCTTTAGCCAGACGATACTCCTGCACCCCTTTGAGGGGCACGAAGGACAGGAAGGCGCTACCGCCGATACGACTCTGGCCGAAGCTCTGCATACCGAGTTGAGCCGCCAGATAGGTTAACTGGCAGCGATCCTCGGCGCTGTTTACGTCCTGCAGGGCAACCAGATCAGGCGCTACCTGCCGTATGACCTCGACGATACGCTCGGGCTCGGTTTGGCCATCCCCTCCGCGGCAGCGGTGGACATGGTATGTCATGACCCGAATCGCTTTCACCGCCAGCACCTCGGACATGGCCGTTAGTGATCAGGAAAACTCCGCTTTTAACTCTCGATGCATCAGATCCCGCACGGCCGTACGCGGATCTTTGTCTTTGTTGAGAATCAGGTACATCTGCTCAATGATAGGCACCTCAACACCGAGCTTTTGCGCGAGTTGATAAGCTGAGAGGGTGGTTTGAACACCTTCGGCCACCATCTTCATCCCGTTAAGAATTTCTTCCAGTTTGCGACCTCGGCCGATTTCCAAACCGACGGTGCGGTTACGGGACAGATCTCCCGTGCAGGTCAAGACGAGGTCTCCCATCCCGGCCAGACCGGAAAAAGTGGTGCGCCTGGCACCCTTGGCCAGACCAATACGAGCCATCTCTTCAAGACCGCGAGTAATCACCGCTGCCCGGGTGTTATAGCCATAACCGAGGCCATCACAGACTCCTGCCGCCAGAGCAATAACGTTCTTCAGTGCGCCACCCAGCTCCACACCGATGACGTCATCTTGGCGGTAGAGGCGAAAATACTCACAGCTAAACAGTTCCTGAACCAAATGGGCTACATCGTTCGAGGCGGCAGCCACGGTCAGGGCTGTGGGTATCTCGGCAGCCACCTCCCGAGCAAAGGTCGGTCCAGACAGATAAGCCACCCGCCGACACTTCTCTGCCGGCAGTACTTCTTCTATAATCTCCGACATGATCATCAGGGTGTTGTTTTCAATACCCTTGGCGGCGGAAACTAATAGGGTGTCAGCAGCGATGTGCGGCTCTGCCGCCTGCAGCACCGAGCGTAATACCTGGGAAGGCGAAACCAATAGCAACATCTCGCGACCTACTACCGCCTCAGCGAGATCACTGGTAAAGGCAAGCTTGGCATCGAGGGTGAAACTTGGCAGATAGAGGTCGTTCATGTGCGACCTCCGCATCCGTTCGACCAGGTCCTGCTCATAGGCCCATAGGGTGACCGAATGACCCTGTTTAGCCAGCAGGTCCGCCAGTGCTGTGCCCCAGCTTCCCGCGCCGATTACACCGATATTCATAACTTTTCTCCCCTCAAGTGGCCTTGCGTTTTTTATGCATCCGCTGCCGCACTTGCTTTATTCTTTTCTGCAATATTTCCGGTTCCCGGTAACGGCCTTGCAACTCCAGAAGCAGAGTTAGAGCGGCCTGCAGCTGGCCCTGCTCTTCTTTAACCACCGCCAATCCGTACAGCGCTTCAAGATAGAACGGGCTGTCCGGGTATTCTTCTGCCACTCGCCGATAAACAAAGGCCGCCTCTTCCTGGGCCCCTTCCAGAGCGTAGGTTGAGGCGATACGAAACAAAACTTCGGCGATACTCTCGCTGTGCGGATAAGTTTTTAACAGACTTTCAAATTCGATGCGTGCCTGTTCAAAATTGTTTTGCCTAAAGTAGGTATCGGCGATCTCATACTGCAGCCCTTCACCGTCAACACTGCCGCCATCGAGCAACTTTTGATAGCCGGTTAACGCCCGATCATATTCGCCCAGGCGGTATTTGTAGATATCCGCAGCGCGGCGCTGGGCTTTGCGCTCTGTCTCATGTCCAGGATAATCCCGCTCCACCAGCAAATAAGCCAGTAGTGCTTCGCGATCCTGGTTAAGGTTAAACTGCAAGATTTCACCGGCTAGCAACAGCGCCTGCGGCGCAAACTTAAATCGAGGATGATGCTTATACAGATGACGGAATTTACTGTAAGCCCGACTGTACTCTCCCCGCAATAACAAGGCTTCGCCACGATCAAATTGACGTTGCGGAATACGGTTAAGATTCCAATGGTACAGCCCCGCGGCAGCTATTATCAACAATAACGCCATACTCAGCGCCAGTAGAAGTTTAGATCGTCCGTTATTCTTCTTCTGGACCTTCTTCTCCTCCAACAAAATCGTCTTCTGCAGCTTCTGTATCTCCATCGGCCTCATCCTTTTCGGCCAGTTTGGCGACCGCGACGATCCGTTCCTCGTTTTCGAGGACCATCAACCGAACTCCTTGCGTGTTGCGACCGATAATGGACAGATCACAGACCCCTGTGCGCAGCACCTTGCCACGGTCGGTAATAAACATCAGGTCGAAGTCTTCATTGATCAGTTTGATATCGACCACATGGCCGTTGCGATCGGAGGTTTTGATGGTGATGGTACCCCTGCCACCTCGACCCTGCAAGCGGTACTCATCTAGATTGGTGCGCTTGCCGTAACCGTTTTCGGTGATAGTCACCAAAGTGGCAGAGGTCGCATCGGAAACCACTTCCATGCCGATCAACCGATCCTCGCCTTCGAACTGCATGCCCCGCACGCCACGGGAAGTACGTCCCATGGACCGCACATCCTTTTCGGCAAAGCGAATTGCCTTACCGTTGCGGCTGGCCAGCAATACATCCATAGAACCATCGGACAGTCGGGTCGAAACCAGACGATCCCCTTCGTCGATGGTTAAGGCAATGATGCCGCCGGCGCGAGGGTTGGAATAGGCCATCAGATCGGTCTTTTTGACGATGCCATTTTGAGTGGCGGTAATGATGAACTTGCCCTCGCTGAACTCCTTAACCGGCAGGATCGAGGTGATATTTTCGCCGCTAGCCACTTGCAGCAGGTTGACAATCGCCTTGCCACGAGCAGTCCGGCCGCCCTGGGGAATCTCATGTACCTTGAGCCAGTAAACCTTACCGAGATCGGTGAAAATAAGAATATAGGAATGAGTCGAAGCGATGAACAGCTGTTCGACGAAATCCTCTTCCTTGGGGCGCATGCCGGTCTTACCCTTGCCGCCACGCCGCTGAGCACGATAAAGCGAGACAGGGTTACGCTTGATATAACCGGTGTGCGAGACGGTCACCACCATCTCCTCGTCGGTTATGAGGTCTTCCAAAGAAAGCTCGCCGGTCTTTTCAATGATTTCAGTGCGGCGTGCATTGCCGAACCGCTCACGGATATCAAGCAGTTCCTGCTTGATTATTTTGAGGATTTCCACCTCGCTGGCCAGAATCTCCTTGAGACGAGCGATCTGGGCCATTATTTCCAGATACTCGGCAATTATCTTATCCTGTTCAAGACCGGTCAGGCGATGTAGGCGCATATCGAGAATGGCCTGGGTCTGCAAAGCGCTAAAAGAGAAGCGGTCGATAAGGCGCTGCTTGGCCTCCGCCGGATTCTTTGAGCTCTTGATAATTGTGATCACCTCGTCGAGATTCTCCAGGGCAATCTTCAGGCCCTCGAGGATGTGAGCACGAGCTTCGGCTTTTTTCAGCTCAAAGATACACCGTCGAGTGACAATCTCTTTACGGTGATCCACAAAGCGATCCAACACCTCGCGCAGAGCCAGAACCCGTGGCTGGCCGGAGACGATGGCCAGCATGATGATACCGAAAGACGACTGCATGGCGGTCATCTTGTAAAGCTGGTTGAGGGTCACCTCAGGAATGACGTCCCTTTTCAACTCGACCACCACGCGAATCCCGTCCCGGTCCGATTCGTCCCGCAGATCGGAGATCCCCTCGATCTTCTTGTCCTTGATCAGATCGGCTATCTTTTCGATCAGGCGCGCCTTATTGACCTGAAAAGGAAGTTCCGTGACCACTATCTTTTCGCGGCCGGTGCGACGGTCCTTTTCCACCAGGGCCCGAGCCCGCATCTTAATGATGCCGCGGCCGGTGCGGTAGGCCCGGTGAATTTCTTCTCGACCGAGAATGAACCCGGCTGTGGGAAAATCTGGTCCAGGGATCAGATTTATCAATTCCTCAAAGGTCAGAGTCGGATCATCAATGACCGCGATCAAACCGTCGATGACCTCGCCGAGATTATGAGGCGGTATCTTGGTCGCCATGCCGACAGCGATTCCTTCCGAGCCGTTGATCAGCAAATTAGGAAATTTGCAAGGCAGCACCAACGGTTCTTCCAGGGAGCCATCGTAGTTCTCGCCAAAATCGACTGTTTCTTTATCCAGGTCGGTCAGCAATTCATGGGCCAGGCGATCCATGCGCACCTCGGTGTAACGCATGGCAGCGGCTGAATCGCCGTCAACAGAACCGAAGTTCCCCTGGCCGTCGACCAAGGGATAACGCATGGAAAATTCCTGAGCCATACGGACGATAGTGTCGTACACAGCGGTGTCGCCATGGGGGTGATACTTACCTATGACATCACCGACCACACGCGCCGACTTCTTGTAGGGCTTGTTATAATCGTTATTCAGCTCGCTCATGGCGAATAACACCCGTCGATGCACCGGCTTCAGACCGTCGCGGATGTCGGGCAAAGCCCGGCCGATAATGACACTCATGGCATAGTCCATATAGGACTTACGCATCTCGTCTTCGATATTGACGCTAACCTTGTTCTGTTCCGAAAGCATCCAAATCCTCCGGGGGTTCACTAGAGAACCCCGTAAATAGTCTATTCCTACGCCCGTTACTTAAACGTCGAGATTGGCGACGTTAAGAGCGTTGTTCTCGATAAACTCGCGACGAGGCTCGACCTGATCCCCCATCAACACAGTGAATATCTCGTTGGCTTCCACCGCGTCCTCAACCTTAACCTGAAGCAAAATCCGCTTGTCCGGGTCCATGGTTGTCTCCCACAGCTGGTCGGGATTCATCTCACCAAGACCCTTGTAACGCTGAATGTAAATCCCCTTGCGGGCCCGGGCCAAGAAGTAATTGAGCAGGTCCTGACGATTGGTCACGGTGCCCTCTTCTGCCCCATCTTTAGAGATGAAAGCCTTTTCGTCACAGCAGACATCGGCCACCAAACGGTGAGCCTGCAGCAGCAAGCGATACTCATGGGAAGAAAGGGTTTCCAACACCGGTTTGTCAATGCGGGAACGGATATTCCCGAAGGTAAACAGAATACGCTGTGGATCCTGCAATAATTCAAAGGTGGCCTTTGGCTCAGTGGTTCGCAAGGTCTCGACCAGCGGCTGCAGATCGAGCAGATCAGCAAAACCGTTGGCAACTCGTCCTTCAACAAAAATCCGCAGGACCTCGCTGTTTACCCCCTTATTGACGAGCTTATCGAACAGGCGGTTGTATTCGATGATATTACGCAGGGTCGGGATAATCTGCTTACCGCGCAACACCTTATCTCGCTTCTCCATCTGCACGGTCATGTTATCCACCCCCAAATTCAGCAGGTGATCGAGAAGAGCATCCTCATCCTTGAGGTAAATCTCGGACTTACCCTTTTTGGCTTTGTAGAGAGGGGGTTGAGCTATATAGAGGAAGCCGCGATCAATGATTTCAGGCATCTGCCGAAAGAAGAAAGTCAGCAGCAAAGTACGGATATGGGAACCATCCACGTCGGCGTCGGTCATGATTATGATGCGATGATAGCGAGCCTTTTCGATATTGAAGTCGTCCCTGCCGATACCAGTGCCCATAGCGGTAATCAGTGTGCGTATTTCATTGGAGGTTAGCATCTTGTCGAAGCGGGCCTTCTCCACATTGAGTATTTTACCCTTCAGGGGCAAAATAGCCTGAAAACGCCGATCACGACCCTGTTTGGCACTGCCGCCAGCGCTGTCGCCCTCGACTAGGTATATTTCACATAGGGCCGGGTCCTTCTCCTGACAGTCAGCCAACTTGCCCGGCAGGGAAAGACCGTCAAGTGCGCCCTTACGCCGGGTTAAATCGCGGGCTTTACGGGCCGCTTCCCGAGCCCGAGCTGCCTCGATGCCCTTTTCCAGGATTTTACGGGCCACCTGAGGATTTTCCTCGAGATAGACTGCCAATTTTTCGTTGATCATCGACTCGACATAACCCTTTATTTCAGAATTGCCGAGTTTAGTCTTGGTCTGGCCCTCGAACTGAGGATCGGGAACCTTGACCGAGATAACGGCCGCCATGCCCTCGCGCAAGTCGTCGCCGGAGACCGAGGCCTTGACATTCTTGAGCAAATTATTGGCGGTGGCGTAACTGTTCATGGTTCGGGTCAGACCCGCCTTAAAACCGAAAAGATGCGTTCCCCCTTCGTGGGTATTGATATTATTGGCGAAGGTGAAAACCTTTTCGTCGTAGCCATCGTTGTATTGGATGGCTATCTCAATATCCACCCCTCCTCGCTCACCTTTGA
>JAIOSZ010000347.1 GCA_021107335.1 Desulfuromonadaceae bacterium
GCCAGGCAGGCACCAATCAGTACGGTCCCAACCCCAAAGAAGGGGACAGCCCTGCTTCTTTTGAAGGCGCCGCCTCTTAAAAAAAGTCAAAAGGACCCCTCTTTTTAAAAAACGGCAAAGGACTTTTGTATGACCTGCAGTGAACACTTTGATGCCAAGGCGCGAGAATGGGATGAACACCCCGGGAAAAGAAACGTCGCCCAGGTCTTTGTCTGCGAATTGCAAATGCATGTGTCCTTGAATCCGGCCATGGAGTTATTGGAGTTCGGCTGCGGCACCGGGCTGGTGAGCATGGAACTCCACGGTCAGGTGGCAGCAATCACCTTGCTCGACACCTCAGCTGGGATGATCGAGGTATTGCAGGAGAAGATCGCTCAGCACGGCATCGACAACATGCAGCCTCGTCTAGGGGGTCTGTCGGCCATCGACCAAGTCGAAGAGCGCTTCGATCTGATTTACAGCAACATGGCCCTGCACCATGTGGCAAGGCAGAACAGACCCTAGCCGGAATTGTTCAGCTGCTAAAGCCCGGCGGCATCCTGTGCATCGGCGACCTGGAAGCCGAGGACGGTTCCTTTCATCAAAGCGAGATGCAGGTGCATCACGGCTTCGATTGCCAGCAACTAGCCTCGACCCTGGTCAACCTCGGTCTGGATATCCAACACAGCTACCGTAGCCATACCATGCAGAAAACCGATGCCGAGGGGCAAACACGGGAGTATCCGCTGTTTTTTCTTCAGGCCAGCAAACCAACCCTTTGACCGAGAAGAAAACCTTTCTCAACAAAAAAAGCCCGGCGGGATGACCTGCCGGGCTTTTTTTACAAAGTCTGACAACCTGATCAGTATTTACCAAACTCCCCATCGTTAAGAGCAATAACCTGTGCCGGTATTTGTGCAGCGGTCTCAACAGCTGACATGGCGAGTTGAGGAGCGACTGGGGGGACACTGCGAGTTGAGGATTGAGCCACGCCCCCGCTCACCTCGAAGTGGGCCAGGTTCTGCCGCAGATGGCCGGCCTGGCTGGAGAGTTCCTCCGCAGCGGCAGCGGTCTCTTCGGCATTGGCGGTCGCCTGCTGGGTGACTTGGTCAATTTGACCAAGGCCCTCTGTGACCTGACCGATGCCTTCAGACTGCTCTTTGCTGGCGGCTGCAATTTCAGCCACCAGATCTGAAACCTTGGTGGTACCGCTGACGATACCCTGCAATGCCGATGCTGTCCTGTCTGCGATTTCGTTGCCATGGCGCGTTTTTGACACGGAATCCTCGATGAGTTCCGCGGTCTCTTTGGCAGCCTTGGCACTGCGTGCCGCCAGGTTGCGCACCTCTTCTGCCACCACCGCAAAACCTTTGCCGTGTTGACCAGCACGGGCCGCTTCAACTGCAGCATTAAGAGCCAAAAGGTTGGTCTGGAAAGCTATTTCATCGATGACCTTGATAATCTTGGCGATATCCTGCCCGGAAGTGTTAATGACTCCCATGGCTGTGACCATCTCGGCCATTAGTTCGCTGCCGTTGGTAGTGGCGCTCATCGCTTCGTTTGAAAGGCCGTTCGCTTGATCGGCATTATCGGCGCTGAGTTTTGTCTGCGAGGCCATTTCGATCATGGAGGCACTGATCTGCTCTAGAGAAGCCGCCGATTCGGTAGCCCCCTGGGCCAGAGACTGACTACCTTCGGCGAGCTGCACACTGCCGGCGCCGATCTGCTCGGCAGCGGCCTGCAACTGGGTCATCAGGTCACTGAGGTTGGTGACCATTCTCGCACAAGCCTGGCCGAGACGATCACGCTCTCCTACCTCCCCGACCTCTACGGTCAGATCGCCGTTAGCGATACTTTCCGCCAGCAGGGCTTTCTCTTCCAGACCGTCCGCCATCCGATCGAGAGCTACTGCCAGGGTGCCGATTTCGTCATAACGAACCAGCCGCAAACGCCGGCTAACATCACCGGCCCGGACCTCTTCGGCAAAATCAACCCCTTGCCGTACCGCCTTAACGATGGAAGTCGCAATCACAAACAGGACCACACCGACCCCCAACAGAGTCAGCACAGTCGCCAGAATGCTAGCTCGCGCGATACCGGCCAAGGGGGCGAACATATCATCAAACTCGGCACCGGCGGCGATAACCCAGCCGGTTGTAGGCACAACCTCGTAAGAAACTACTTTGCTTTGCCCTTTCCAATCATAAACTTGAAAACCGCTCCCTTCGGCAAGCATCCTGCGCCCCCAGTCATAGTCGCCAATGGTACCGTTTAAAATGTTCTTAGCATCTGGATGGTTAAGAAAAGTCCCTTTTGCGTCGACCAGATAGGCATAGCCGCGCTCGGCGACCTTAACCGGTGAAACGTACTGTTCGGCAAAGTAGCCGATGCGCACGGCGCCGATGCAGGCCCCTTGAGACCGGCCCTGCACAGAGACCGGCACCGACAACACCAGAATCGGTTCGCCCGAGACCTTGCTTTTAACCACCTCGTAGCCGACCTTGCCGGCCAAGTTGCTCTGAAAATAGCCTCGATCAGCCACGTTAAGTTGACCGACAAGCTTCTGTTGCGAGGCGGCTACCGCGACGCCGTCGCCACCGATGATAGCCAAAAACTCAAATTCTTCCGGGTAATCCTGCATCATCTGCAGCAACGCCGCTTCACTCTGCGCTACGTTTTCCGTTATCGCACCCTCTCCATCGGTCAAAAGAGCACGGACCACATTACGCCCGGCCAAAGTACGAAAGGTGCGCGTCAGATCGCTGACCTTGACCTCAATCTGCTTACTCATATTACTGGCGATAGTATGCATCTGCTCTTTCAAAGCCGTTTCTACCGTTAACTTGGCGGTGCGATAAGAATAAAAACCGGTAACGGCCAGGCACAAAATAATTACCGCAAATGTTGGTACCAGTAACTTCGCGCGCAGGTTGAGCTTCATGATCATCCCTTTCTGAAAGTTGGCCCTCGAGTTATTACAGAGCAATTAAAAGATAGATTTGATCCTCTTAGGTTTGAAAATAAGAAAGCCCTTCGCCTGACCAAAGGTCCGTAGGCGAAGGGCTTTCTATGATATATAAGAAATTCGTTATGATTAATGCTAGTTTTATGTATCATTATATCTGCAACCCGGCGATCCTCCTGAGGACCCGTGGCTTTGCG
>JAIOSZ010000012.1 GCA_021107335.1 Desulfuromonadaceae bacterium
GCAGACAGCCGAGCCAGACCAGCGGCACCCCGGGGTCCCGGGTTACCTGCAGGCCCGTATAGTAGCGCTCATCCACCCGCAACAGCTGCAACCGATAGGGAGAACGGTGATTCATATCCTCCGGCAACTCCTGCATGGCGGCAATGGCCGGCAGACGCTGGCCTTCGACGGTAAGTACCTCGATCAACGCCGCACCACCCAGATCGCGAAAGGCCGGCGTGTAATCCATCACTTGCAATGATCCGCCGTCGGCCAGGGGCAAGCCCTGCCCCGGTCGACCTGCCATCTGCAACTCAGTGCCATCAGGCATGCGCACCTGTAGGTGAAACAGTGGCATCTCCGCCAGACCGTAACTCGATTGGTAAAAGGTCAGACCGCGGTATTGCAGCGGCTGATTGACCACCACCGGCACTTCTTTGTAACCGGGCACTTCTTGCCCATCTTCAAGAACCGTCAGCAGACTGCGATATTCCCGCGGTCGGGCACTGCCCTCATAGTAGCTCACCGAAAAGTCGTCGCAACGCAGACCGAAGCCGAGCTCAACAGGCACTTGCCCTTCGCTGGCCGGCAGTTGCATCACCGTCTCTCCCTCGCCCACAGACACAAAGGAATCGAACCCAAACCAGGACCCGATCAGGGCGCCAAGGATAATGAACAGAATCGCCTAGTGGGTCACATAAGCACCGAAGCGGGCGTAACGACGGCGCTCGGCAAATAGGCAGACCTCTTGTTCAGGTCCCGTGGTCTGCCGTGGGCCGGCAAAACGCCGATGGAGCAGCGGTTGCAGACGGGCCGTGGCTTCGTCAACGGAGCAGCCTGCCTGCAGAGTCGTCTTATGAGACAGCGAACGAAGCAGAGCGCCATCGGCCACCAGGGTTGGCCGGGTAACAGTGCGCCAGACCGCCGGCAGGCGCCGCAGGGAACAGGCGACTAGGTTAAGAACAAACAAACCGATCAGCGCCATAAACCAGACGGAATGGTACATATCGTCAAGCTGTAGGGCCTGGAGTAGTTGCGCTTTGTCGCCGTAATGTTGTTGGTACTGAAGAGAGGAAAGCTTCTGCGGGATAACCGTACCGAGAATGGATGTTGCTGCCATTAGCAGCAAGGTGGCGACGGTCAACTTAAGGGAGCAGAGAAAGGTCCACAGGGATGAAGATCGACGCGGTTTACCGGGCATGGCAGCTCCTGAAAAAAACGGCCGTGCAAAACGCTTACGCTTTTCACACGGCCGTTGTAACTGCGGAAAACTACAGACCGTCGGCGGCCAAACGTTCTTGGACTGCTGCGGATTTAGCTGCCACCTTCACAGCCATTTCGGCTTTGAACTCGGTCAGCTTGGCAGCCAGGCTCTCATCACTGGCGGCCAGCAGTTGAGCGGCGAAGATACCGGCGTTGCGGGCTCCAGCCTTGCCAATAGCCATGGTCGCCACCGGAATTCCAGCGGGCATCTGCACTGTGGCCAACAGAGCATCGAGGCCTTGAAGGGCCGAAGAATCAATCGGTACGCCGATCACCGGCAGGGTGGTTTCAGCAGCGACCACTCCGGCCAGATGGGCGGCAGCACCGGCGCCGACAATCAAAGCCCGAATGCCCCGTTGACGGGCCTCGCGAGCATAGCCGGCGGTGCGCTCCGGAGACCGGTGGGCGCTAGAAACCTGCATTTCGTAGGGGATGCCGAAACCCTTCAAGGCTTGGGCTGCTTCGACCATGATGTTGTAGTCGCTGTCGCTACCCATCAGGATACCGACCAGTGGCTTGTCATTCATAGTGTAACGTTCTCCTGGCAACTCTCTTGTAAATTATCGGTTAAGTAATCTGAATCATACATCATCTGGAGCCCCTCTGGGCCATGAGATGTATAGATTCCGCGGTTAAATGTTATCTAGATATATTCAGGCTCTGCTGCCCTTTAGCGATCCAGCGCCTTGCGACCGATATCGCTACGATAATGAACTTTGGGCCAGCTAATCGCCTTGACTCCCTGATAGGCCGTTTCGATGGCTTCGGCCACAGTGGTGCCGAGACCGGTCACACCCAGCACCCGACCACCAGCGGTCACCACGCGGCCATCTTTTTCAGTGGTACCCGCATGGAATACAGTCACACCATCGATGGCCGCAGCCGCTGCGAGACCGTCGATGGGCAGACCCTTTTCGTAGGCACCGGGATAGCCACCAGCTGCCATAACCACACAGACCGCGGCTTTGTCATGCCACTCCAGCTCGATACCGGACAGGTCGCCCTTAGCGCAAGCTAGCAGCACCGGCACAATGTCCGACTTAAGGCGGGCCAAAAGAGGCTGAGTCTCGGGATCTCCAAAACGGGCGTTGAACTCCAGCACCTTGAGCTGACCGTCCTTGACCATCACCCCGGCATACAAAATACTGCTATAAGCGCAACCTTCAGCGGCCATACCAGCGATGGTCGGTCTCAGAACCCCCTCGATGATCTGCTGATGGATGTCTTCGGTAACCACCGGTGCGGGCGAATAGGCGCCCATGCCACCAGTATTGGGGCCGGCATCGCCGTCCAATGCCGGCTTGTGATCTTGGGAGGAAGCCAGGGGCACGATAATCTCACCGTCAGTGAAGGCCAGAAAAGACGCCTCCTCCCCTTCCAAAAACTCCTCAATAACCACGCGACTGCCAGCGGCGCCAAAGGCTCCATCACAGAGGATATCCTCCACTGCAGCGATGGCTTCCGCTTCAGTTTGAGCAACGATAACGCCCTTACCTGCAGCCAGGCCGTCGGCCTTGACCACGATGGGTGCGCCCTGCTGACGGATAAAGTCCTTAGCTTGCTCGGCATCGGTGAAGGTGCCGTAAGCTGCGGTCGGCACTCCGTACTTGGCCATCAGGTCCTTGGAGAAACTCTTGCTGCCCTCGATCTGAGCCGCATTTTTGTCGGCGCCGAAGACGGTCAGACCGGCCTCGCGAAAGCGATCGACAAGACCCAGAGTCAAAGGCAGTTCTGGTCCGACCACGGTCAGGCCAATCTGCTGCTGCTGGGCAAAGGCCAGCAGTCCGTCGATATCATCGACCTTAAAATCGACGCATTGGGCCAGCTCGGCGATACCGGCATTGCCAGGTGCGCAAAAAATCTTTTCCACCAAGGGGGACTGGGAAATTTTCCAGACAAGAGCATGCTCCCGTCCGCCGCCGCCAATTACCAGAACATTCATATCGATTATTCCTTTCTAGTCGCTTCATTCAACCGGCGACCTGAACAGTCTAAAACTCTGCACCTAAGCACCAATACCGAGGGATGGCTCACCCGTGCGATGCCTTATAACTTCGCAAGACGCTAGGGATGGCTAAGCAAAAATTTCGTCCTACAAGGCTTGGTGTTTTTTCAGGGGCGAAGACATACATCAGTATGTCGAGATCCTGAAAAAACACCGTAACGCCGTAGGGCGGAATTTTTTCGTCGCCATTTAGTGTTTGAAGTGGCGCATGCTGGTAAAGACCATGGCGATGCCGGCCTCGTCGGCCGCAGCAATAACCTCTTCGTCACGAATCGAACCGCCCGGCTGAATCACCGCGGTGATGCCGGCAGCAGCCGCATTGTCGATGCCGTCGCGGAAGGGGAAGAAGGCATCAGAAGCCATGGCTGAGCCTTCGACTTCGAGACCAGCATGTTCCGCCTTGATGCCAGCGATGCGGGCCGAATTGACCCGGCTCATTTGCCCGGCGCCGACGCCGACAGTCATGCCGTCCTTGCCGTAGATGATGGCATTCGATTTAACGAACTTGGCCACTCGCCAGGTAAAGAGCAGATCCTGCATCTCTTTATCCGTCGGGGCACGCTTGGTCACCACCTTGAGTTCATTAGTCAGCAGCAGATCAGCATCCTGCACCAGCAAACCACCGTTGACCCGTTTGAAATCGAGGCGGGCCGCCGGCTGTTCAGGCCAGAATCCGCATTCAAGAAGGCGTACGTTCTTTTTAGCAGCAACCACGGCGGCCGCTTCTTTAGTCACGGCCGGAGCGATGATCACTTCAACGAATTGGCGATCAACAATCGCCTGGGCGGTGGCTGCGTCGAGGCCGCGGTTAAAGGCAACGATACCACCAAAGGCCGATTCGGGGTCGGTGGAAAAGGCTCGCTCATAGGCTTGAAGCAGATTATCACCGATCGCCACACCGCAGGGATTGGCATGCTTGACGATAACGCAGGCCGGCCCTTCGTCGAACTGCTTAACACATTCCAGGGCGGCGTCCGTATCGGCGATATTGTTAAAAGACAAAGCTTTGCCCTGCAACTGGCGGGCGGTGGAGATAGAAGCTTCCTGCCCTTCGGCCTCAACAAAGAAGGCCGCCTGCTGATGAGGATTCTCGCCGTAGCGCATCTCCTGGGCTTTTTTGTACTGCACAGTCAGGGTGGCGGGGAAAGTGGTTTCTTCTTCACCAAGACGCTTTCCGAGCCAGTTGCTGATGGCGGCGTCGTAGGCAGCGGTGCGCTGATAGACTTTGACTGCCAGACCAAAATTGGTTTCAGGAGAAACGTTTCCGGCGTTGTCCGCCATCTCCGCCAGCACCAGCGAATAATCAACGGGGTCGATTACCACGGTTACGTCCCGATTGTTCTTGGCCGCGCTACGCAGCATGGTCGGACCACCGATATCGATATTCTCAATGGCGTCTTCTAAGCTGCAATCCTCTTTAGCGACCGTCGCTTCAAAAGGATAGAGATTAACCACCACCATATCGATGGCCTCGATGCCGTGTTCGGCCATCTTGGCCACATGGGCGGGATTGTCTCGCATGCCCAGCAGGCCGCCATGAACCTTAGGGTGCAAGGTCTTGACCCGTCCATCGAGCATTTCCGGAAAGCCGGTATAGTCGGAGACGTCCTGTACCTGCAACCCTTCCTTGCGCAGCAGGGCAGCGGTGCCACCGGTGGAGAGAATGGCTACGCCGAAGGTACTGAGTTGTTTGGCGAAGTCGACAATTCCGGTTTTATCCGAAACACTGAGGAGGGCGCGTTTGATGACGGCCATAGCAAGTTCCTTTCCTGCATTAATCCTATAAAAATCTCTAGCGATTCCTCTGACAACTAGCACAGAAGAGCCGCACGGTCCGTAAAAAAACAAAAAAACCGTCAGTAGGCGGTTTTTTAGAAATCGAGTGCACTTAAAAAGGCTTTTTCAAAGGCCGGAGTTCCGGACAACGGATAGGGCGTCAGCCCGTCGGCCAGACGCTGGGCCTTCTCAGACCCCGCCTCATCGACCAGCAACCGGCAGCAACCAGACAGTACCCCAGCCTCGGCGAAGCGTACCCTATCTATCATGTTTTCCGGCAACAGGGCAACCCTTTTCAGTATACGCGGCGCCAGGGAAAAACCGAATGCGCCGGTCACTACGACCTCCGTAACCGAGTCGGCGGACAGCCCGGCTCTGGCGAGTAGACAATCGACTCCGGCCCGTATCGCGCCCTTGGCCAGTTGAAAGGTGCGCAGATCGTCCTGGGTCAGACAGAGATCGACGGTCGCATCCCGGTAGAGTCGCAGGCAGCGTTCGCCCGGCTCTCCGTCCAGATAACGGGCCAGATTGCTCGGCACCTGTAAAGGATCAGCAAAGGTACCGTGACTGTCGATTAACCCGCCTTCCAGAGCTGCCGCCACCGTCTCAGCCAGTCCACTGCCGCAGAGCCCGCGAGGCACGCCACCACCGATTACCTCAAGGCGCAGGCGATCGCGGTCCAAAGTTACGCCATTAACGGCTCCCGTGGCAGCGGCCATGCCGCAACCGATCCCGCCCCCTTCAAAAGCAGGGCCAGCCGCCACCGAGGTGGTCCACCATTGGCCATTTGAATGCAGGGCCAACTCACCGTTGGTGCCGATATCGAGATACAAGGTATTGTTGCGGTATGGAACCTGGTCCAGCAGAAAGGCGACCAGATCGCCGCCGACATAGCCGGTGACCAGCGGGAAGAGATAGAGGGGCACCGGCAGGTCGAGGCCGAGTTGAGCCGGTTCGAGAAATAGCCCCTGTTTTTGCTCCGGCCGATGGGGAGGAAAAAGGATTCTATCGACGGGCTGGCAGCGGAGCAGCGCACTGATGCCGGCGTTACCGGCCGCAGCAGCGGCAGCGATACTCTCACGACCCACCTCTGCCTCACGCAACAGCTCGCTGAGCAGACTTTCCAGACCTTCGACCAGCAGCTTCTGCAGCTGTTTTCCCTGGCCCTGCAGAGCCAGTTCCAGACGCCGAACGATGTCTGCCCCCAAGGAGGCTTGAGGGTTACGCAGGGTCGCTTCGGCCAGAACCCGGCCTTTGCGGTCGATGAGCCGACCAGCCAGGGTGGTGGTGCCCAGATCGAGGGCCAATAGTGTCTCTTTATCAGTCACGGCAATGTCCACCTTTGGATCTAAACTGGATTTAAATCGGCCGGTTCCGCCCGGCAGACTGGTTACTTTTCTTTGCCCTACCCTCCCCTTTGACGCGGCCGGAGCGAAGTGGACGTTTTGCGATCAGGCGGGGAAATGTCTGAGCGCAGCGAGTTTTTGCCCGCCCGTAAAACGTCTGCGCAGCGCAGGGAACCCGAAGGGCAAGGAGTTGGGGCGCCTTTTTCTGCCTACTCTTTTTTGGCGCGTAA
>JAIOSZ010000322.1 GCA_021107335.1 Desulfuromonadaceae bacterium
TTACGAGAAACTATCCCCATACGCCAGGTATTGATGCTGCGGGTACCATAGTGGAAAGCAGCGTTGACGAGGTACGTCCGGGGGATTCCGTTATCGTAACGAGTTACGATTTGGGCATGAACACTTCTGGCGGATTTGGCCAGTACATTCGAGTGCCGGCCTGTTGGGTCGTGCCATTGCCCAGCGGGCTGACCCTCAAGGAGAGCATGATTATTGGGACCGCTGGCCTCACTGCTGGCCTGTCTGTTTCAAAGGTCGTGGCCGTGGTCGCGCCGGAGGAAGGGCCTGTTCTCGTGACCGGCGCGACGGGTGGTGTTGGAAGTGTAGCGGTCGCTATTTTGGCCAAGCTCGGCTATGAGGTTATCGCCGTTTCTGGTAAAGCCGATGCCGAGACATATCTGAAAGGGTTGGGTGCCCAAGAGGTGATCGGTCGCGGACAGTTGACCGACCAAGGTGCCAGACCTTTATTGAAAGTTCGCTGGGCCGGGGTCATCGATACCGTGGGTGGCGATATGCTGGCGGCGGCTATCAAATCTACGCAACCTGGCGGGATTGTGACCTGTTGCGGGAATGTCGCTTCTGCCGAACTCAACCTGACCGTTTACCCCTTTATTTTGCGAGGCATCACCCTGTGCGGTATCGATTCGCAGGGTTGCCCCATGAAGCTGCGTCAAAAGGTATGGGCCAAACTGGCTGATGCCTGGAAGTTCGACGCAATGGAGAGGCTTTGTCACGTGAGCACCCTTGAGGAACTTTCCGACCATATTGATGCTATGCTGCAAGGACAAAGTAAAGGCCGCACCCTGGTCGATTTGACCGGTTAAGGGAATCGGCAGGCTTCTGACAGTGGTATCTTGTTCCTGTAAGGGGGGAAATCTATATGAGTGTTATCGATACATCCCAGTTGATGAAGTTTCAATCCGATGCGAGGAATCTGCTTGACCGGGTTGGTCCCGGTCGCCCTTTGTTCGCGGGCCAGGAACTGGCCCCCAGGGCAGCCGACGACCGAGTGACCATTGGACAGTCGAATGCTGAAGTGGTTACTTATAGTGATGGGGTGCGTCAAGACACGACAGACTCACCTTACGAAGTACTGCGAAGTCGTCTTGTCGCTCTGCTACAGGAGCAAGGGGTCGCTGTAGGGTTATCGACTGGTAGCAGTGAAATTGATATTTCTAGCCTCTCTACTGAAGAAGCTCAGGCACTAGTCGCCGAAGAGGGCTATTTCGGCGTTGAACAGACCTCGGAGCGGATTTTTCAATTTGCTGTTGGTTTAGCCGGTAACGATCCGTCCCGACGGAAGGAAATTCTACGGGGTATCGAAGATGGCTTTGCCGAGGCGGAGCAGGCCTGGGGGGGGAAGCTTCCGGAGATTTCTTATCAGACTCAGGATGCAATTATGAATAAGATCGATCATTGGCTCGAAGGGGCTGCGAAGGCCTGACAGGTGACCTAATGGATAACGGTTACGTATTGGCCATCGACCAGGGGACTACGGGCTCGACGGTGTTGATTTTTAATCAGGCCGGAGAGGTATGCGGCCGAGCGAGTGCTGAGATTGCTCAGTATTACCCGCAGCCAGGCTGGGTAGAGCACGATCCGCAGGAGATCTGGTCGGTCACCCTGGATGTGGTAGGGGCAGCTCTTGACCAAGCCAAGGCTAAACCCGGTGATCTACGGGCTATCGGTATTACCAATCAACGGGAGACCTCCCTGTTATGGGACCGTCACAGTGGTTTACCGGTAGCGCGGGCCGTGGTCTGGCAAGACCGTCGTACTGCCCACCTTTGTGATGAACTCAAGCAGGAGGGCCTGGAGCCTCTCTGGCAGGAAAAGACCGGCCTGCTTATCGACCCCTACTTTTCCGCCACCAAGGTCCATTGGCTGCTCGATCAGAGCGACGACCTGCGCTTACGAGCCGCCGCCGGTGAGATTGCCTTCGGCACCGTCGATAGTTGGTTGGTCTGGAAGCTAACCGGCGGCCGCTGCCACGTCACCGACTATTCCAACGCTTCACGAACCCTGCTTTTCAATATCCATGAGCTCGATTGGGACGATGATATTCTCGCGCGGTTGGATATTCCCCGGGCTATGCTTCCGACCGTCAAGCCGTCGTCCTATATCTATGGCGAAACCGACCCGAAAGCTTTTTTAGGCCATCGAGTGCCGATTGCCGGAATCGCCGGCGACCAGCAAGCGGCTTTATTCGGCCAGGCCTGTTATCGACCGGGACTGGCCAAGACCACCTATGGCACCGGCTCTTTTTTGCTGATGAATACCGGTCGTAAGCCTGTGGCCAGTCGCCAACGATTGCTGACTACCATTGCCTGGGGAATAGGCGACGAACCGGTTGAGTATGCCTTGGAAGGTTCGATATTTATCACTGGAGCAGCACTTCAGTGGTTGCGGGATGGTCTGGGGATTATATCCAGCGCCGCCGAAAGCGAACAATTGGCGGCTTCATTGCAGGGCAATGACGATGTCTATTTTGTCCCGGGCTTAACCGGCTTGGGCGCGCCCCACTGGGATGCCTATGCCAGGGGTATGATCATCGGTATCACCCGGGGGTGTACAAAGGCTCATCTGGCTCGAGCAGCCCTGGAAAGTATTGCTTATCAGACCCGTGATGTGGTCGACGCCATGAGTCGAGAATCGGGTATTGATTTACGAGAACTCCGTGCTGATGGTGGCGCGGTGGCTAATCGGTTTCTCATGCAATTTCAAGCCGATGTGCTTGGGGTCCCTGTAGAAATTCCTTCCATTACCGAAACGACGGCACAGGGGGCCGCTTACTTAGCCGGCCTGGCGGTCGGTTTTTGGTCGAGTCGCGAAGAGTTGGCGGAACGGTGGCAATTGGCGTGGCGTTATGAACCGCAAATGGAACAAGCTCAACGGGACCATTTACATAAACGCTGGAAGCAGGCGGTGAACCGTTCGTTGGGATGGGCGGAGGATCCCAAAGGGTAGGGCTCAGAAAGGTGGCTATGGGATTGCCAGGGAGATTCGAACTTATGGACAGCACTTATTGGTTACGCATAAAGTATTAGCTGTTCAGTCAGTTGATAGGTAACTGGGAAGCACTGGGCTGAGTGCTTCATTGTTGCTGGCATGAATTTCGTCAAACTCGGCATCGATAGCGCAAAAGGCCTGCACCACCTGCGGGTCGAAATAGCTGCCGCAGCCATCCAGAATAATTTCCTTTGCCTTCTGATGGGAGAAGGGTTCTTTGTAAGGCCGTTTGGCCCTTAATGCTTCGTAGACATCGACCAGGGCCATAATACGGGCACTGAGAGGGGTCTTTTCACCTGCAAGGCCACAGGGATAGCCCTTGCCGTTCCACCGTTCGTGATGATATTTAGCGATATCGATACCCATGCGAAGAAAGTCGTTGTGCGGATATTTTGTGTAAACAAATTCTAGGGTGGCCGCGCCAAGGCTGGCATGGGTTTTCATGACTTCAAATTCTTCAGGTGTTAACTTTCCCGGTTTGAGCATGATGGCATCGTTGATACCGACCTTGCCTACATCATGCAGCGGGCTGGCCTGGTAGATAGTCTCGATAAAATCAACTGTAATCAAGTGCGTGTACACCGAATCGGCGGCTAGTTGTATTGCCAAGGCCCGGCACAGGTCCTGTACCCGCTCTAAGTGCAAGCCGGTATCATCATCCCGCATATGGGACAGTTTAGCTAAGGCAAAAATCATCGATCGTTGGGATCGATTGATTTCCTCCAATTGATCGGCTACCTGTTGCTCTAGACAGACGTTGGCGGTCTCCAGTTGTTGCTGGGACCGACGGAGCAGGAGGTGGGTGTTGACGCGGGCATAGACCTCTTCAACCTGAAACGGTTTAGTGATGTAGTCGACCCCTCCGGCACGAAAGGCCTTGGTTTTGTCGAGGGTGTCATCCAAGGCGCTGATGAAAATGACGGGGATATTTTGTAGAGCCTGATCCGCTTTCAGTTGGGCACAGACCTCGTAGCCGTCCATCCCAGGCATGGTGATGTCGAGCAGGATCAGGTCCGGTTGCCTTTGACTAGCCGCTCGCAAGGCCAGGCCTCCGTGGGGAAAAGCGCTCACTCGGTAGTCTGCCTTGATCAGCAGGTTGCTTAGCAGGTGCAGGTTCTCCGGCGTATCGTCAACGATCATGATATGAGGGGATTTCATAGATTTTCTCGATTAGCCATTCTCTTAAAATTGTTTTTATGCCTGGCTCAGAAGATTAAGCAATTTTTCGTATTCATATCGATCCGCTAGTGTCGACAAATAGTCCCTTAGGGCACCGTCACTCGTACCCACCTCGTCCAATAGCTCTGAAAAATGGATCATATCGCCATGTTCCACTGCCTGCTTCAGTGCGGCAAGAAGGCTTTCGTGTAAGTTTTGTACAGCCTCAGGATTGGGCGGAATCTCACCTGCTGACTTTTGGGCGATGGTTGCGGGGCTGTAAAGGTAGTCAAATCCACAAAGGGACTGAAGTTTTGTGTAGAGTTCGGTGGTTTTAAATGGCTTGACGATATAGTCATCAGCTCCGGCTTCAATAGTCTGCTTTGAAAGATCGCAAGAAGCCAGGCCACCGGCAGTGACGATGATAATCTTCATCTGTTTTCTGTTCGGCAATGAGCGAAGGTGTCGGGTGGCCTGATAGCCGTCCATTCCAGCCATTTGGACATCCATCAATACCAGATCGGGTTCCCATTTTGAAACATGACCAAGAGCTTCTTCGCCGCTGGCAACGGCTTCTACCGAAAAACCGATTTCAGTCAGGGTTTCACAGAGCATGTTTCGGCTGTTGGGGTCATCCTCGACAACTAGGGCCTTGATTGGCAGGAACTGGGGGGCGATTGAGTCGATCTGACATCGATTGCCGCTGGGGGTCAATTGCAGCTCATCGCCAGCGCACTGTTGAGCGGAGAAAGTAAAACGGAACTGACTGCCAGAGCCTGCGGCACTTTTTTCTAATAGGAGTTCGCCGCCAAGTTGTTCCGCATAGGCACGACTGATTGATAGTCCCAGGCCCGATCCCAGACCGGAGCTTAGACCACTGCTGGTCTGTTCGAAGGCTTCGAACAGTTTGTCCTGTTCATCTGGGTTGATACCCCGACCGCTATCGATGATGTCAACGGCGATAAGCCAGTTTAATTGATCGGTTGTCGAGCCGCTAGCTCGCAGGGAAATCTGGCCGTGGTCGGTGAATTTGACCGCATTGGAGAGGAGATTGATCAAGACTTGGCGGATTTTAGCTCGATCAGCGTTCAGATAGCGTGGTAGTTCCTGGCCCAGGGCCATGTCAAACCGTAAATCCTTTTGCTGACAGGAAAGCTTGAACATGGACGCGAGATCGGCCATCAATTGGCGGAAGTCTAAAGGAACAGGATGAAGGGTGACATGACCGGCTTCGATACGGGAAACCTCAAGAATATCGTTGATCAATTCCAGCAGATGGTCGCCACTGCGATTGATGGTTTGAATCTGTTCGCGATGATTGGGGTGTAGCTCGGAATCTTTTTGCAACAGTTGGGAATAGCCGAGGATTGCATTGAGCGGGGTACGGATTTCGTGACTCATGCTGGCGAGGAACGTGCTTTTGGCCAAGTTTGCTGCGTCAGCTGCTTGAGCTAGTTGTTCTGCCTTGGCGGTGGCCTCTTTCCACTGGCTATTCGCTATGCGCAAGGATTCTTCCGCCTCCAGTCGATCGCGGATATCCATCATGCATTCAATCAGTTTTACCCGCCCCTTAATGGTGATTTTTCTTACGGTCTTCAGCACCGGGGTTAGACCACCATCGTGTCGGATGAGGAACTTTTCCGAGCTATCCACCGCATGCTTCAGGTCGAGGATTGGGCAGCTGTCTTCTTGGGCTGGGCAAAGAACGCTATGGCAGCGGTTGCCAACTATTTCTTCTTCAGGAGAACCGATCAACTGGGCTGCTGCTGGATTAACGCTCTCGATGATGCGAGTAGCGGCGTCGATGATGACCAGTGGTATGGGTAATCCCTCCATCAGCGTGCGCTGGATTTTCTCATTTTCCCTCAAGGTCTCTTCCATGCGCTTACGGTCGCTGATATCTGTCTTAGTAGCGATGTAATGGGTAATGCAATTGTATCTGTCGCGAATGGGAGAAATGGCGTTGAGTTCCCAGTAAAGATCGCCATCCTTTCTACGGTTTAGCATCTCGCCATTCCAGGTCCGGCCAGCGTTTATTGTTTGCCATAACTCTTTATAAAAACCGTTTGGCATATAGCCGGATTTCAGTAGTCTTGAACTATTTCCGAGTACTTCATCTTCTCCGTAGCCGGTCATCTGTAGAAACTGTGGATTCGCGTATTCAATGATTCCATCAAGGTCGGTGATAATAATAGCCGTTGGACTCTGCTCCACGGCGGTTGACAGTTTACGGGAGATTTCTTCACTCTGTTTGAGGCGTTCTTCGGTGGCTTTGCGAGCCGTAATGTCATGGAAGGCCGTTACCGAACCGATCAATTTTCCACCGACCCAGATGGGCCGGCTGGCTAATTCAACGGTGAG
>JAIOSZ010000074.1 GCA_021107335.1 Desulfuromonadaceae bacterium
CCCACCGTAGTCATGCTCGCTGCCGCCAGGGAACTAGGTGCCCGTAAGGGTATTCTGGTGCGTTACGGAAATTCTGGCGAAACCACCGGTGACAATGCCGAAGTTGTCGGTTATGCCGGCGTGGTTATCACCTGACAAACCTGCTTAGCCGCCTATCAGAGCCGCGCTTTTAGCCCTTACGCGGCACCCGAAAATCCTTGTCAATAACCGTTTGTTCCAGTATAAATCTGAGGTCGCCCTAGGAGGATGTCGGACTTACCATGAACCGACTGCAAAATCGTCTGATCGGCCCATATTTCCGACAATTTTCGCCAAATAGCCTTGCTATTTTCTCTCAAATTCTCGAAAATCTGGACTCGAACATTCAACTTTTCGTTTCGGCCCGTTAAGCCCGACAGCCTCCCGGGCGGTCTCCTGTCTTATAAACCCTTTCGTTTCTTCTCCCAGGAGTAAAGCATGTCTGAACTGCGCGTTCGTTTTGCCCCCAGTCCTACAGGGTATTTGCACATCGGCGGTGCTCGCACGGCACTGTTCAATTATCTGCTGGCCCGCAAAGAAAAGGGCTGCTTTGTATTGCGCATTGAAGATACCGATGTTGCCCGCTCCACTGAAGAGTCGGTCGATGCGATTTTGCAGGCTATGAGCTGGCTCGGCCTGAGTTGTGATGAGGGGCCTTACTATCAGTCTCAACGCTTCGATCTGTATCGGACCAAGGTAGAGCAGTTGCTTGCCTCTGGGCACGCCTATCGTTGCTACTGTACCGCAGAAGAGCTCGACGCCAAGCGCAAGCTCGCCGAGCAAGAGAAACGCAAGCCCAAATACGACGGTACTTGCCGTACCCGTCAAGATGTTCCGGCAGATAGCCCCTTTGTTGTTCGCTTTCGTGCGCCGCAAGAAGGAGCGACCAGCTTTAATGATCGCATCAAGGGCACCATTACCTTTCAAAACGAGGAGCTGGATGACCTGATCGTGCAGCGTACCGACGGCACACCAACCTATAATTTGGTCGTGGTGATCGACGATGCCGAAATGGACATCAACCTGGTGATTCGCGGTGATGATCACATCAACAATACGCCTCGGCAGATTTTGCTCTACCAGGCTCTCGGCTATGCGGTGCCCGAATTCGCCCATGTGCCGATGATCCTTGGAGCCGATCAGAAGCGCCTATCCAAACGGCATGGCGCCACTTCGGTGATGGCCTATCGGGATCTTGGTTACCTGCCAGAGGCGATGGTTAATTACTTGGTTCGTCTGGGCTGGTCCTTTGGCGACCAGGAAATCTTCTCCATGGATGAATTAATCGAGAAGTTCAGCCTCGATAATGTGGGCCGTTCGGCCGGGGTTTTCAATCCGGAGAAACTGTTGTGGCTCAATGCGCATTACATCAAAAACGGCGATCCGCAACGTCTGGGTGATTTGCTGCAAGAATACCTGGCTGTCCAGGGAGTCAACAGTGATGGTGGTCCGCTGACCGCAGAGGTGGTAAAAACCCTGCAGGAGCGCTGCAAGACCATGGTTGAGATGGCGGAACAGGCCGCATATTATTATTGCAGTGAGGTCGAATTCGATCCCAAGGCCTCGGCCAAATTTCTCACCGAAACTCAGCAAGGGGTCTTTGCCTCCACCTTGGAGCAGCTCGGAGCCCTCGACGACTGGCAGGCCGAACCCATAGAAGAAGCCCTCGGCAAGGTGATGGAAGCGACCGGATTGAAGTTTGGTAAGATCGCCCAGCCTCTGCGGGTGGCGCTAACTGGCAACACGGTCAGCCCCAGTATCTGTCATGTTATGGCGGTCATGGGCAAGGAGATGGCCCTGACGCGGATAGAACGTGCCGCGGCCTGTTTGTCCTGATATTGTTGCTTACAAGCCTACCGCCCGGGAGTTTAATCTCCCGGGCGTTTTTGTTCAAAGGAGCGGACCGCTCAACATTGCCGGTTTCTGAGGGTTGGCCTTTTCATCGAAACATGAAAAGCCAACCATGTAGGTCTCTTATGGCGGCTGTGCCCATGTGGTGATTGGTTTTTAACGATTCGATGTTTTGCCAGACAGGAGGCAGCAATCAATGTCCAAGCGAGCAGAAACGATCTATCTAAAAGACTATGCGTCGCCGGCTTATCAGGTCGATTCCGTCGAATTATGTTTCGAACTGGGGGAAGAACACACTCGGGTGGTTAGTCGCTTGGCCCTACAGCGTCAGCCAGGGGTGGCTAAGGAACAACCGCTGGTTCTCGATGGCCTTAATCTGCAGCTCGAACAACTGCACCTCGATGGACGGCCGTTACAGAAAGGTGATTTTGTCTGCAACGATGAAAATCTCACGATTCACCAGGTTCCAGAGGCCTTTCTTCTTGAAACGACCGTTACCCTTCGGCCCCAGGACAATACCGCTCTGGAAGGACTCTACCGTTCAGGAAACATCTTTTGCACTCAGTGCGAGCCGGAAGGTTTTCGCAAGATAACCTATTTTCCCGATCGGCCCGATGTCATGAGCCGTTTCACCACGACCATCGTCGCGGATAGTCAGCGCTATCCGGTGCTGCTGTCCAACGGCAACTGTATAGAGCGGCAGACTCTGGCCGATGGTCGTCATTCGGCCACATGGCAGGACCCCTTTGCCAAGCCCAGTTACCTTTTTGCCTTGGTCGGCGGCGATCTAGGTTGTGTCGAGGACCATTTCACCACCTGTTCCGGGCGGGTGGTGACCCTGCAAATCTACGTTGAAAAACACAACCTCGGCAAGTGCGACCATGCGATGCAGGCTCTAAAAAAGGCCATGCGCTGGGACGAGGAGACCTACGGCCTGGAATATGATCTGGATATTTTCATGATCGTAGCGGTGGATGATTTCAACATGGGGGCTATGGAAAATAAAGGGTTGAATATCTTCAACTCTAAATATGTGTTGGCGCACCCCGAAACCGCCACCGACGCAGATTTTCAAGCCATAGAAGAGGTCATCGCCCACGAATACTTTCACAACTGGACCGGCAATAGAGTGACTTGTAGGGACTGGTTTCAACTCAGTCTTAAGGAGGGGTTGACGGTCTTTCGCGATCAACATTTTTCAGCTGACCAAGTGTCCCGTGCCGTCAAGCGCATTGAAGACGTTTGCGTGTTACGGACCCATCAGTTTGCCGAAGATGCCGGACCGTTGGCCCATGCGGTGCGCCCCGAGCATTATCAGGAGATTAATAATTTTTACACGGCCACGGTCTACAACAAGGGCGCTGAACTGGTCCGTATGCTTCAGACCATGCTTGGGCCTGTCGATTTTGTTCAGGGCGTGCGGCGGTATTTACAGAGCCATGATGGTCAGGCGGCTACCGTTGAGAACTTTTTGTCGGCCATGGGTGAAAACAGCCATCTTGACCTGCAACAATTTCAGCTCTGGTATCGTCAGGCCGGTACGCCTCGGGTTACCGTAACCAGCACATATTCTGCCGCTAAGCAGAGCCTGGAGCTTACCTTCGAACAACATTGCCCCGCGACACCAGGCCAGCCCGCAAAACGGCCGCTGCATATCCCCTGCAGGCTCTGCCTGTTGGATGCTAAGGGGAGGCCTCTACCACTGCAATTATCCGGGGCCGAAGCGGGAGCAGGCAAGGAAGAGATGATCCTGCATTTGCGGCAGGAGAAAGAAACACTCTGTTTCGTTAATTTGCCTCAGCCGCCTAGGGTCTCCCTGTTCCGTCAATTTTCAGCTCCAGTGAACGTGGTGAGCGATGAGTCATCCCATGTGTTGGCTTTTCTTTTGGGCCAAGACAATGACCCTTTCAATCGCTGGAATGCGGGTCAAAGTTTGGTAGAACGAATAATCGTTCAAGAGGTGAAACAGCAGCAAGGGAAGGAAGCCGGAAGGGATCTGAACTTGCTGACCGAAGGTTTCGCCGCCATTCTTCAGGACGACAGCCTCGATGCTGGCCTGGCAGCAAAACTGCTGGAACTGCCCAGTGAGCTCTATCTCGGGCAACAGATGCAAGAAATTGATGTCGAGGGAATCCATGTTGCCAGGGAGCAGGTTCGCAAACATCTGGCCATCACTCTGCAAACGCACCTTCAGGCAGTCTGGACAGCTTGTGAGAATGTTGGACCATACAGCGTAGAGCCCGAGGCGGTGGGGCGACGAAGCCTGAAAAACCGCTGCCTATATTATCTATATGCGGCGGATACTGAGGAGACTTGTGCGTTGGTCAGCGACAGTTATCGGTCCGCGAACAACATGACCGATCGTATCGCTGCCCTAGCTTTGCTGAGTGATGATTCAGGAGCACTTCGACAACAATGGCTTGACGATTTTTATACTCAGGCGGCCAATGATCCTTTAGTGCTCGATAAATGGTTTGCACTCCAGGCCCGTTCGCAACGGTC
>JAIOSZ010000006.1 GCA_021107335.1 Desulfuromonadaceae bacterium
CACCGGTAGTCCCTGTGGGGCTGCCGCCGGGCTTTTCATCTTAAAGGCGGCAAGATAAGAGCCGTCCACCAGACGCTCGCGGACATTGTCATGGGAGAAAATCAGACTGCCGCTGCGGCCCAAGTTCTCGTTGCCACCGGTGTGGTCAGCGTGATAATGGGTGTTGATGAGGAATTTCGGTTGCTCACCACCGACCCCTTTGATTGCAGCAAGGATCTTGTCGGTCAGAGGCGCATACTGATCGTCGATGAGAAAGGTGCCGTCCGCGCCGACCAACAGCCCGACATTACCGCCCTGGCCGGTAAGCATAGTGATCTGCTCAGTGACTGGCAGAGTGCCGATGGTCACTTCATCCGCTGCTGCGCTACCGGCGAAAGGCGCGAGGCCGATCACCAGAACCGCCAGGGCGGTCATTAATTTGCCGATCATGGTCTATCTCCCTTGTTTGGTGTAGAGTTAGTTGCCTACCAGTATAGCTCAGTATCTCAGCCAAAAACCACATTAGCTTAGAGGGGACCAACGGAACTATTTGACGTACGCTCTTGGCTCACTTATTCTTTTAGGGCTGTACTTGTTGTTGAGCGTCACCACCAAGTTAACTCGGCATGCTCAAGCATCCCAGGGAGGAATCTGCCATGAAACCGGTACGTATCGCCATCATCATTCTTCTATTGCTGCTGGTTTCGCTGGCCGTGGTGTTTTTTTGGCCGGGGAAATCATCGGAACCGCCTTCCATTTCGGAATTGGGGATACCTCCGGCGGCCCTTCAGGAAACGGAACCGGAAATTCGCTATCCCCTTCCCCAAGCGCAACCCGCTTCACCGGGAACAGAAGAGCAGGCCATTCCGCCGTTGCCCGAACTTGGCCAAAGCGATGTCTTTACCAAGGATCTCTTGACGCAACTCTTCGGCGAACCGGCCCGAAAACAGCTGTTGGCGCCTCAGCAATTCATCCGGCGCCTGGTGTTAATCATCGATGCCTTGCCCCGTAAGGACCTGCCCCGACAACATCTGCCACTGCGCGCAGCGGGCGGGCGCTTTGAAACCGCGGGAGAAGAGGGCGCCAAAGTCATCGCCTCGGCAAACTTTCTCCGCTATGCGCCCTACGTCAAGCTGGCGGAAGCAGCGCCGACCGACGGGCTGGCCAAAGCTTACCTGCGGGTCTATCCCTTATTGGAAGAGGCGTACCAAGAGATGGGTTATCCCAAGGGATATTTCCATGACCGCATGATCACTGTATTGGATCATTTGCTGGCTACCCCGGAGCCTAAGGGGCCGATCCCTCTGGTGAAGCATGTCACCCAGTACCGCTATGCCGATCCGCAACTGGAAGCCCTGTCGACCGGTCAAAAGACCCTACTGCGAATGGGTTCGGAGAACGCGCGCAGGATCAAAGCTGTATTACAAAAACTCCGTAAGCAACTGGTTGTCCCCCAGCCCGTCTCCTGAGTCGAAAGATGCCCCAAAGGCAGGCGCCAGGGTTGTACAAACCCTTGGCCTCGTTGATCGTTTAGGCTTATCCAACAAAAAGGGGGCAGGCGCCTGTAGCGCCTGCCCCCTTTTTCTTTTATGGCTAACTTTTTACTTGCCGCAGCATTTCTTGTACTTCTTGCCGCTGCCACAAGTGCAGGGATCGTTACGACCGATCTTGGTGACGTTGACCGACTGCCCCTTGACTATGGTACCCTCAAAAAACAGCCATTGTTTCTTGTCGCGCTTGAACTGGGCGCGCTCATGATGGCTGCGAATACCGCCTTTGTCGCGAAAGCGGGCGATAAATTCAATCTCCCCCTCCTCGTCCTTCGGCCCGCCATCGGTGGTGCCCAGAATCTCCAGGCCGTGCCATTCGGACTTTTCGGCCCAGTCTTGGGTCGCCTTGTGATCGTAGCCTTCACGAGAATCGGGATGAGTGCTCTCATAAAGAAAGTCGACATCGACCTTCACGTGGGCAGTGTACCGCGCACGCATCTGTTGTTCGGCCGTTTCAGGCAATTTCTTTCCGGTGATGATCGGTTCACAGCAGGCAGCGTAATCGTTGCCGCTACCGCAGGGACAGCTATTCACAATAAGTCTCCTTCATAAATCGGTTTCAAAAGTCTGCCGAAGTCTATTCAGCCACGAGCAGCGTGTCAAGGCCAGACTAGGGAGGAAAAACTGGTGCGGTTCCATCTAACCGGATCCCAAAAGAGTGATATAGTGGCGTTCTGTTAAAAAAAGGGTTGTTCTTGTCACAGTAATTAATCCTGATTTCAACTACTTGTAAAATATTAAAAACGCTCATTGACCCCGATAGGGGACAAAGTTCAAGAGGTATCATGGTGGAAATAGCTATTATTGGTGGTGGGGCGGCCGGTTTCTTTGCAGCGATTACCGCGAAAGAAAATTATCCGCAGGCCAGCGTGGTCATTTTTGAAAAATCGAAAACCGTTCTGGCCAAGGTAAAGGTCTCCGGTGGTGGCCGCTGCAATCTGACCAACGCCTGCTCCAGCATCAAGGAACTGGCCGAAGCTTATCCCCGGGGCGGGAAAGCTCTAAATAGGGCGTTTCGAATCTTCGACAACCAAGATGTGATGCACTGGTTTGACTCGCGCAACGTTCCCTTGGTCACCCAGGAAGACAATTGCGTTTTCCCCCTATCGCAAGATTCGCAAAGCATCATCGATTGTTTTTTAGAGCAAACCCGCAAATTAAACATCAAAATCGAGCTTGAAACAGGCATAAAAACCATCAAAAAGACCACTGACAGGCTGCAACTAGGCTTTATCGGGGGGAAGCTTCCAGCGCGAAGCTTTGACAAGGTCATCGTTGCTACGGGCGGCTGTCCGCAACGCACCGGCCTGGAGTGGCTGGAAAAGTTAGGTCACCAAATCGCCGACCCGGTGCCCTCTTTATTCACCTTCAAAATGCCCGATGAATCGGTGACCGAATTGATGGGGATCGTGGTAGATCCGACCCAGGTGAGCATTCAGGGGACCAAGCTTAAGTCCGAAGGCCCCTTGCTGATCACCCATTGGGGCATGAGCGGTCCGGCGATCTTAAAACTGTCCGCTCTTGGAGCGCGATTGCTGAGTGAAAAAAACTACGACTTTAAGATTCAGGTGAACTGGACGAATGTGCGCAACCAGGATCTGGTCGTGGCTGAGTTGAAAAGGATTACGGCTGAGCATCCGAAAAAGATTTTATCCAACCTCAGGCCCTATGCTTTGCCTGAAAGGCTATGGCACTATCTGCTCGAAAAGAGCAACCTGTCGCCGAGCAAAAAGTGGGGCGAACTGGGGAAAACCGGCTTACACAAGCTGGCCGACCTGCTCACCAATGATGTCTATTCGGTGAGGGGACAGACCCAATTCCGTGACGAGTTTGTCACCTGTGGCGGGGTCAGTCTGGAAGGCATCGACTTTAAAACGATGCAGAGCAAGGTCTGTGAAAATCTGTATTTTGCCGGAGAGGTGATGGACATTGACGGCATTACCGGGGGTTATAACTTTCAGGCCGCTTGGACCACCGCTTTCATCGCGGCCAAACTAAACTAGTTTTCATCCGGAAACGGCCCCTTCCCCCAATCTCGGCGTCAATCCGCACGCTTGCTTGTGCGGCGTAAACAACTACGCCTCCGCGCAAGCGCTCGACTTCCTTGACCTTGGGGAAAATTGCTCGTTTCCCATATGAAAACTGCCTGTATCCATCCAGAATTCCCGGCTGGAAAATCAACAACCTGTTTGAGAATGCCATTTATGCACGCAGAAAAAAAAGACTCTCTGGATTTAGCCCTCTGCCGGGAATGCGGTGGCCGGTGTTGTCAGGCTAGCCCTGGCACCTGGGTCGACCCGGAGCGCTTCTTTACCCTCTTTTTCGCAGGGCAACGTTTGACGGTTGAGCAACTGCGGGAAAAATTGCCTGCATTGGGACTGGTGCTCTGGGAGAAATCTGGCGTACCGATGCCCGCTCCCCGGTCATTAACCTCAGGATGCGCGTTCCTCGGGCCGGACGGCTGTCGTTTCTCCCCAGATGAACGACCTTGCCAGTGTCTAGCCTTGATTCCAGATCCGCAGACCCTGGATCAGGCACAGGGCTGTCTCTGCCAACTGCCAAAAGAGTTCAATCGGGCTGCGGCCAGACAGCGCTGGCAAAAATATTGGCAGATGTTTTAACCCATGCCCTTCCAGCACGATATACTACCGTAAGAAGCCGAATTGAAGGCTTTACTGATATTGTTTTCAGTCGCTTAATCTATGGAGGACCTGATGTTTCGTGAATTTTTAAATGACTGCATTGTCAGCCCTTGGCGTCAGGATGTTGCCCCTCACCTGGAAGACCTTTGGCAGTCCGGCCTTTTTAGAGGACTCATGGCGGTCCTGCTGGTGGGCTTTTTGATATACAGATCTGTGCGGAAAAAATAGATCACCCGAAGAGCAATATTGGACAAGAGGTTACATTTCGGGTAAAAATAGCCGCTTTATTACTCACGTCCTAAATGGAGAATTAATCATGGCCAAAGCAAGCGCTCGGCACATTCTGGTGCCCACCGAGGAAGAATGCCTTACCCTGAAAACCCAGATCGAAGGGGGCGAAGACTTCGCTGCCGTCGCCAAGCAACACTCCAAATGCCCCTCGGGCAAGCAGGGTGGCGGTCTGGGTGAATTTCGTCCTGGTCAGATGGTCAAGGAATTTGACGACGTGGTTTTCTCCGGCGAAGTTGGCAAGGTCCTCGGCCCGGTCAAGACCCAGTTCGGTTACCACCTGATCGAAATCACCAACCGCGTAGACTAAAAAATTATGTTGTCGAACCAGCCGTGGGGGCACTAGCCCCTCGGCTGGTCAACGAAATATTCCCCTGGAAGAATACGGTAGTAGCTCCTGCTTACCCCTGCCTTACCCCCCCCTCAAGTGAGCAACATGATTTCTGAACTAATGGCCATGCTCGATCGCCTACAGGGCGAGGTGTTCTTTTTTGTTGAAGACGGCCCCCTCAAACACAGGCTCATCGAGCGCTACCTGGACGAAGAGGAGTCACAGAGCGACATCCTCGACTTCGAGCTCGACGCTGCGCTGCGAATACAGCGGAAAGAAGGCACGGCGATAGCGAAGATTGAAGGTCGCTTGGAGGCGGGTGATTTTCTCTATCAGACCAACTTTGCGATTCAAGACTTCGCGGCCGATGAGATAACCGAACTGCTGGAATACTGGAAGTCACTCTGTCCGACTCCTTCCAAACCGAAGGCGCGACCCGACCGGAATATCCTGCGCAAGAAAAACGGCAGCGGCATGCTGGGCATCTCTGCAGCAGCCAAGGCACTGGGTCTATCTCAGCGGGCTCTGAAAGTCCTGATCCCCTGCAGCGAAATACGCGTAGAGGAGCAAGACGGAGAAAAGGTCATTGAGGAATACTACTGGGAAAAGGATCTGCTTGGCAGGTTCACAAGCGTAGGTGCGGCGCACAAAGAGGGGCGCGACGCCAATCGAGAGGATGTAACCTGCATCACCGAGTGGTGCTGCGATGGCGACCGACAGTGGGCCCGAGATCTCATCAATGAATTTCTAAAACAGCGCCACCTCACTGCAGACTAAAACCTAAAAATCGGTTCCAAATCCTCTACCAGACAGCGAAAGTTTTAGCTAGTGACCATCCGCAAACTCCAGATGAAAACTAGCTGATGCGGCGAATTTTGAAAAACCGCCCCTTGATTTTATTCGCGCTCAGGCGAGCGAAAGCGAGCTTGGCGCTGGCCCGACGTATGGCAACGTAGGTGTGAAAATCGAAGACGTTGATCTTACCGACCTCGCTGGCGGCAATCCCCGCCTCACCGGTCAAGGCACCGAGAATATCGCCGGGACGCACCTTGTTTTTGCGACCGCCGTCGATACAGAGGGTGACCATCGGCGCCTCTATGGAGGCTGTCGTCGGCATGGCCAAGCTATCCAGCTCGGCGCGGGGGACGGTTTCTCCGAGATAGTCTTCAATAGCCGCC
>JAIOSZ010000167.1 GCA_021107335.1 Desulfuromonadaceae bacterium
GTTTGCAAATTGACGAGGCTCCGGTCATCGCCAAGGGATTCGATGAGCCGTTGCAGGAAGGAATGGTGCTGGCTCTGGAACCTAAAAAGGGCATCGAAGGGATAGGTATGGTTGGTATCGAAAATACTTTCATTGTGACCGCTGAAGGGGGGCGCTCTATCACCGGTACACATCCAGGATTGATGAAAATATATTGATCCTCTAGCTAGTGTCCATCCGGAAACTTTGGATGGACACAGTGCAGTTTTCATATGGGAAAAGAGCCGTTTCCGGATGAAAACTAGCTAAGCTTTGCGTGACGCTTGTTCGAATTGAAGGTGTTGGCCATGAAGCGTAGTGCGCAACTGAAAATCGAGGCGATATAATTGGCCAAGCCGGAACGGCGGCAAAAAGTACCGCCCGGGCAATGACACAGGAATTACACACAAAAAGAAAAAGGGGTTACGTCTAATGACGTAACCCCTTGATTTCTTTGGTGCCCAGGGACAGAATCGAACTGCCGACACGAGGATTTTCAGTCCTCTGCTCTACCGACTGAGCTACCTGGGCAAGTTGAGCTCCGTTTATAGATGAAATTCCCCGTATCTGTCAAGCAAAAATCAACAGCCTGTCTAAGTTGGGTCGGCCATCGCTTTTGTCTATTTGAAGCCATGTGTTATTCTTACAGGTATTGAAATCTACATTGGTTTTCCGGATGACTCACCACATCAGGAGGATAACCATGAGCGAAAGCACTGTCGATCCCGTTGAGGCTACCCCCTTTGCTGTGCGTGATTGCGCCCTGATCTCTCTGGCTACGGGTCTCAAGGCACAGAATCTGCGAGAATTTAGCGATATCCTCCAACGTGTCCCGCTGGAGAGTATTGAGCATCATTTATGGGGGCGCCTGTTGCAACCCCGCTTCGATGAGCCGGAATATAACAACGATTTTGCTTCCTGGGCCTACCACGGTTTGCACGATAAGACCTTGGCCGAACGGCTGAGTATGGTGGTTCCCACCGATTTTGCCGATCAGGAGGCCCTGCGCCAGGAGCTGGTCGAGGTTCTTGAGGAGCGCCTTGACCAGTGTGAAATGGTGCCCTGGGCGAAAAAGGATCAGCAGTTCCATTTCTTACGTTCGCAAATCGTTGTCTTTGACAGTGGTCTGCGTTTCTCCCGCCCTGTTGACCTGATCCCTTATCTGGCACACCTATCCACGGGTAGTGTCTATTACCATTTTATCGATGCTCGCAACCGCACGACCGATCGCTGCGACGATTTCAGTGCCTGGCTGGCCGGTTGTGGCCCTGCTTATCAGCCTCTGCGCGAGAGGCTGTGTGGTGTCGACCCCTATTTTTCCTCGCTGCAGAACCTTCGCCAGATTGTCTCCGCCCTTTTTCAAAGTTTTTTCGAGGAGGCGGCCCAATGAGTTGTACTGAGACCAATGGTAGCCTGTTGCTCGATCGCTACGCCGAAGTGACCGGCCGAGAGGTTATTCATCACCTGCAGCAGTTGGCGGCGCCCCTTAAGGGGGCCAAGGTGGTACATGTCAACTCGACCCGCGAAGGGGGCGGGGTGGCGGAAATCCTGCAAAAGCTGATTCCTCTTAAAAGGGCTCTTGGTATCGATGCCAGCTGGGAGGTCATCCAGGGCAGCCCGACGTTTTATGAATGCACCAAGGGCTTTCATAACGGTCTGCAGGGCATGCGCAGTCCGATTCTGAAACAGTTGTTGGCCGAGTATGAAAAGGTCAACGCTGAAAACGCCGAGGAGTTACGCAGCACTCTGGAAGAGGCCGACTTCGTGGTGATTCATGACCCGCAGCCGGCGCCGTTGCTGAGTCACTGCCCCGAGCGCCGTGGGCGCTGGCTATGGCGTTGCCACATCGACGCCAGCCATCCCTATCGTCCCGTGTGGAAATATCTGAGGCAGTGGGTCATTCCCTACGATGCCAGCATTTTTTCCATTCCCCAGTTTGCACAGGCCCTGCCCCATCCTCAGTACATTGTTGCGCCAAGCATCGATCCATTGAGCGAAAAGAACCGCGATTTGCCTTTAGAGGAGCTGCACACCGTCCGCGAGCGTTTCAAGCTCGACCCGGATCTGCCGATGATGTTGCAGGTCTCCCGTTACGATCGTTTCAAGGATCCACTGGGGGTGGTGCAGGCCTGTCAATTGGCGGGAAAGCTGACCCCTTTGCAGCTGGTGCTTGCCGGTGGCGGTGCCACTGATGACCCCGAAGGCGAGGCGGTGTTGGAGGAGGTACGTCAGGCCGCGGCGGGGGATTCGCGCATTCAGGTTCTGTTGTTGCCGGCAGATGCCCACCATACGATCAACGCCTTGCAGCGGACCGCCGATATTGTGCTGCAGAAGTCGATTCGCGAGGGCTTCGGTCTGACGGTGGCCGAAGCCATGTGGAAGGGAAAACCGGTGATCGGCGGTGACACCGGCGGCATTCGCCTGCAGGTCTTCGACCACTACACCGGTTTTCTGGTGCGGACCCCGGAGGGAGCGGCATTGCGTATCCGTTATCTGCTCCATCGCCGTGAACTGCTCAAGGAAATGGGGCGGCGAGCGCAGCGCTTCGTCGGCGAGAATTTTCTTATTACCCGCCATCTGCGGGAGTATTTGACCATGTTGCTGGGACTGCAAAGCGGAACCCAAGGCCGCATGGAACTCGGTCTGTAGTTCATGCCCATACAATTTTTGGCGAGACAGGAGACAATAGTATGTCCCAAGAGCAAAAAAGGCGTTTGCTGGTAGTGTCCAATCGTCTGCCGGCGGTTGTTGAGTCTCGGGGGGAAGAATGGCACATCACCCCCGGAAGCGGCGGCCTGGTGACGGCCCTGGCTCCGGTTATGCGGCAGCAGCAGGGGTTGTGGATCGGTTGGCCGGGTTGCGGCGATGAGGCTCCACTGGGCCAGCTGTTGACCGGTTTTGCCCAGGACCAAGGTTATTCTCTGGCGGCGGTGCCTCTTTCGGCCGAGGAGGTGGAAAAGTATTATCGAGGATTTTCCAACGAGGCCTTATGGCCGCTGTTTCACGATCTTCTCGGCTTCTGTCGTTTTTCTTACGACAATTGGCAGGTTTATCTCGATGTTAACCGCCGCTTCGCCCGGGTCGTGACCGAGCATGCCAAGGCTGATGATCTGATCTGGGTTCACGACTACCAGTTGATCGGAGTGGGAGATCAGTTGCGGGCTCTGCAGATGCCCCAACCTCTCGGCTATTTTCTACATATCCCCTTTCCGGCTCCGGACCTCTTTCGCCGCCTGCCGTGGAAGGACCAGTTAATCCGTTCGCTTCTGGCTTACGACCTGCTCGGTTTTCAGACCCTGCGGGATCGGCGTAATTTTGTTAATACCGCGATCTCCCTGCTCAGCGAGGTTGAAGTGGTCAGTCGCAAACGGCAGTACGATTTATTACGCTTCGAAGGGCGTACGGTGCGAGTGGGGCATTTTCCGATCAGTATCGATTTTGACGAATTTGATAGCGGCGCCCGGTCCAAAGAGGTGGCGGACGCTGCCTGGTATCTGCATGAGAACCTGCATGGCCGGCAACTGATGCTGGGGGTCGACCGGCTTGACTATACCAAGGGGATACCCGAGCGATTTTTGGCCTTTGAGCGGGCGCTCGAGAAATACCCCGAGCTTATTACCAAGATCAGCCTGATGCAATTGGTGGTGCCGAGCCGTACCCATGTGCCCGATTATCAGAATCTCAAAGAGACCCTCGATCAACTGGCCGGCCGCATCAATGCCCGTTTCGGTGAGTCGATGTGGAACCCCATTTATTATGTCTTTCGTAGCCTCGATCGCACCCAGCTGCTGGCTCGTTATCGGACTTCGGAGATTGCCCTCGTCACCCCACTGCGAGACGGCATGAATCTGGTGGCCAAAGAATATTGCGCCAGTTCGGTGGAGAACAACGGCGTGCTGATTCTCAGCGAGTTTGCCGGAGCGGCGGATCAGCTCGGCAAGGGGGCACTGCTGGTCAATCCTTATGATATCGAAAGTACCGCCGACGCTATTTATCAGGCCTATGTCATGGCTCCAGACGAACGCCGCAGACGGATGAAGCTGTTGCGTAACGAAATTCGGAGAAATGATGTGCATCGCTGGCTGGATAGCTTTACTCAAGCCCTATATTCCAGTTAGTGCTCATCCAGAGACCCCGGGGGTCTGCGGTGTCTCTGGATGAGGCAGAGACCGTGCGGCCCTTGCTATTCGACAGTAATTCTGCTAGAAGAAAAGAGTATATAAATTCACGGAGTGTTGACGATGCAGTTTTGTTACGAGTTTTTTAACGGTTTTTCCTTTTGGCGCGGCTTCTTTTTTAGGCCGTCTGCCCAGGGTGAAGGTCCGTTGACGTAACTGACAGTCGTCAATCAACCGATTAACACAAACCACGGGCAGACCAAACTTCGGCCCCGTGGTTTTCTTTTTGTTTTTTATCGGCGAAAAGGGTGCGGCTGGGGCGAATGGAAAGCCACAACTCGCGTCGCGAAGTCAGACCGCTTGGCTTGAAGGCGCCGTCAGAAGGGGACAAAGATGATCATCGTCATGAAGCAGGGAGCCAGCCAGGAGCAGTTGCTGGAGATCAAACAGCGCATATGCGATCTTGGCTATAAACCCCACGTGATTCACGGAGCGACCCGCAATGTCATTGGTGCCATAGGGGATGAACGGGGCAAAGCGGTCCTGCAGTCTATCGAGTCGATGGATGGTGTCGAAAATGTGATGCCGATTCTGCAGCCCTACAAATTGGCCAGCCGCGAAGTCTGCCCTGAGCCGAGTATCATCGAGCTGGCGCCCGGTCTAACCATCGGCGGCGAGCAGCTGATAGTGATGGCGGGTCCCTGTTCAGTGGAAGGGGAAGAGCAGCTGATCGAGACCGCCCGCGCAGTCAAGGCGGCCGGGGCTACGGTACTGCGGGGCGGCGCCTTCAAGCCCCGTACCAGCCCCTATGCTTTTCAGGGCCTAGAAGAAGAAGGGCTGCGACTGCTCGATCTGGCCCGACAGGAAACCGGCCTGCCCATTATTACCGAGGTGGTCAACCCACGGGATGTAGAACTGGTAGCCCGCTATGCCGATATTCTGCAGGTCGGGGCGCGCAACGTGCAGAATTTTCCGCTGCTCAAGCTGCTGGGGCAGCAAGACAAACCGGTGCTTCTCAAGCGCGGTATGGCGACCACCATCAAGGAATTTCTGATGAGCGCTGAGTATATCCTGTCCGAAGGCAATCGGCGGGTCATTCTCTGCGAACGAGGTATCCGTACCTTCGAGACGGCTACCCGCAACACCCTCGACATCTCCGCCGTGCCGGTACTTAAAGAGCAGACCCATCTGCCGGTGGTGATCGATCCATCCCATTCTACCGGCCACGCCAGCTTGGTGCCTTCCATGTGTTATGCCGCGGTGGCGGCCGGTTGTGATGGGTTGCTGGTCGAAGTCCACAACAGCCCCGAAACCGCCTCCTGCGATGGACCCCAGTCTCTGCGTCCGTCGGAATTTGACGCCACCATGGACAAACTGCGCAAATTCGCCGCGGCCGCCGATCGAAAGATTTAGGACCTGCAGGAAGCGGCAGACCGGGCGTGAAATGTTGCATTGCCCTTCGCAGGAAAGTACAGGGGGGAGACTGCTATGTTGTCAGCTGCTTCCTGTTGATTAGTTTTCATCCGGAAGCGACTCTTTTCCCATATGAAAACTGCACTGTGTCCATCCAAAGTTTCCGGATGGACACTAATTATCATCCGTCATATACGTCAGAAGCATATTGCTACAGGAGTCAGTAGATGTTTTTTCTTCCCCTAAATCAGCCGGAAAGCGTTGCCCTGGTCATCCATTCGTTGCGGGTGGCCGGCGGCGAAGCCGATTGCTCCACTTGCCCGGTGCGGCGGGTCTGTATGAAACAGTGCCTGACCATTGCAAATTCTCTGCAGCAAATGATCGATGAAGGTAACTTGCCCTCTTTGGAAGAAGATTCCCTGCCTGAAGAGGCCCCTGTGGAAGCGGCCGCCGAATTATCTGAAGCTCCGCAACCGCCTCAAAAGGGCAGCCATCTAAAAATCATTAAATAATTCGGTTGCGCAGTTCGGTTCAACACATTGAACGCAAACACAAAAAGTAGTCCCGCAAGGACCGCCTCAGAATGTTGACAAAGTCCTCGCCTTCGGGCGGGGATTTTGTGCTATTTGTAGGGGAGGGTTCAGGTTCTGCACTTTGTGTTGAGGATAAATTCCTATGACGATTGATATCACCACTCCGGCCCTGTTATTTCCGGCTATTTCGCTGCTGTTGCTTGCCTATACCAATCGTTTTTTGGCGGTTGCGCAGGTCATTCGTGCCTTGGCCGGGCGATTAGCCGAGAGCGAAGACCTTGATGTGCGCCGGCAGGTCAATAACCTGAGGCTGCGCGTTCGGCTTATCAAATGGATGCAGGGGGCTGGAATTATCAGTATTCTGCTCTGCATGGTGTCGATGGTCTGTCTGTTTGTTGATCAGGAATACTGGGCACGTTTCGCCTTCGTCATCAGTCTGGCGCTGATGATATGTTCCCTGTTGATCTCCTTCTGGGAAACCCTGCTTTCCGGTGAAGCGCTGAAATACGAGCTGCATCGCTGCGAACGTCTGCAGCGTTTGCACCGACTGCAGCGTCAGTCAGATAAGTCTTAGTTTTTACGCTGGGTCTTTGGTAAACCCAAAGACACTGGAGCAGATTCTTTGCCGTACAGAAAAGAAAACGATTAAGGGATGGTTTTCCCTTCTTATGCGGTGAAGATTTTTGGCTGTTTAGATAGGGGCTTTTGCTGCTACTTGCACCAGGAGTTTCTCTGCGGAGTCAAAAAACCCTTGACAGACTAGACGACCGGTCTAATAATGAAGGCTATGGAAAAACGCGATACGCGAAATGACATTATCAAGGTCGGCATGGAACTGATCTCCGCTCAGGGGTACAGTGCCACCGGCATCGGTGCCGTTCTGCAGCTGGCCAAGGTTCCTAAGGGTTCCTTTTATCATTACTTTCCCAGCAAGGAAGCATTCGGTCTGGCGGTTATTGACCGTTTTGCCGAAGGCTATGAGCGGTTTGTCTGTGCCTTTTTGCAGGAACCGGGGGTGGCGCCCCTTCAACGCTTACGCAATTACCTCGACGCTGTGGCACAGGCAGTCGGTCTGGAGGAGGACGGTTGCGTGCGCGGCTGCCTGATCGGTAACCTTGGCCAGGAGCTGGCAGCGCAGAATGAGACCTTTCGCTTGCGCCTGGAGGAGATTTTTAATGACTGGCTGAAACATCTGGCGACCATCCTCGATCAGGCCCAGTCCGCTAAAGAAGTAGACGCCGGCCTAGATTCACGGTGCATGGCGGGAGTCGTGCTCAGTGGTCTGCAAGGCGCCCTTTTGCGCTCCAAGGTGCAACGTTCCGCCCAGCCGATTCGAGAGTTTACAGCCGTTCTGTTCGATCGCTTGCTGGTTGCTGACGGGCGATAGGTTCTTAAAACGACAGTCCCGCAAGGCTGTGCAGGCGAGCCATGCAGGGAATTGTTTCAACAGTCTGCTAGACGACCGGTCTAATTCTGGTCAGGAGAATAAATTATGACGGATAATACGAATTCATTCGACCAGTTCAGCGGCAGCGGCCGTTATGTTCTCGATGAGGAGCTGGGCAAGATCATCAATGTATCCATGGCTCTGGAGATGCCTCTGTTGCTCAAGGGTGAACCGGGTACCGGCAAAACCATGCTCGCCCACTCTATCGCCGAGCGTCTCGACATGCCGCTCATTGTGCTCAATGTTAAGTCGAGTATGAAACTGGTGGAGGCCCTCTATCAGTACGATACTCTGACCCGGCTCAATGACAGTCGTTTCGGTGATTCGCAGCGGGACGTGAGCAATATCAGCGACTACATCCGTATGGGTAAGATCGGTCAGGCCTTTGCTGCCGAGCGGCGGGTGGTATTGCTTATCGATGAGATCGACAAGGCCGATACCGATTTCCAAGACGATATGCTCGATGTCCTGGACCAGATGCAGTTCGACATTCTAGAAGTCGATGAGACGATCAGTGCCCGCCACCGTCCGGTGATTATTATCACCTCCAACGCTAAAAAGGATCTGTCCGATCCCTTCCTTGGCCGCTGCAACTTCCATCACATCGCCTTTCCCAACGAAGAGATGATGCGGGCCATTGTGGCAGTGCATTTCCCCCAGGTGGGTCGTGATCTCAGCGAGGCCTGTATTGCCGCCTTCTATCGTCTGCGCGAGCTCGAAGGGGTAGAAAAGAAGCCGGCCACTCGCGAATTACTCAACTGGTTGCGGGCTCTGCAGACCGATCCAGATTTTCGCGCAGAGAGTTTGCAACAAGGGGTGCCTCCTTACCTTGGCATACTGTTTAAGAAAAGCCCCGATCTCGAACGTGTGATGGCCCAGTTGCAGGATTAAGGGGGAGCCCATGTTTATCACCTTTTTTTACGCCTTGCGCGCCCGCGGCGTGGCGGTAACGCCGACGGCTTTTCTACGCCTGCAGCGAGCTTTGAGCCTAGGTCTAGTCACCTCACTGAGCGACTTTTATACCGTCGCCCGGGCGATTCTGATCAAAAGTGAGCGGGACTTTGATCTTTACGATCAGGTGTTTGCGGTTTGTTTTGATGGTGAAGAGTGGTCGGAAGGAATAGATCTGGAGCTGCAGAATGAAGCCCGGGCATTGTTGGAGGAGTGGCTGAAAGATCCTGAATCGCTGGCCGATGCTCTGGGCCTGGATCCGAAAAAGATGGCCAAGATGTCTGCGGAAGAGTTGGAACAATATTTTTTCGACCGCCTGCAGGATCAGGATGGTGCCCATCACAAAGGCCGTAAATGGATCGGCACCGGCGGCATATCGCCAGTCGGACATTCCGGCCAGCATCCCAGTGGCATGCGCGTCGGCGGCACTTCCCGGCGTCGGTCGGCGGTGAAAGTGGCCACGGAGCGGCGCTATCGGGAATATGGCCGCGAAGCGCCTCTGCGGCGGGCCGATTTTGGCGAAGCGTTAAAACGCCTGCGTCATCTCAAGCCGGTCGGGACTTGTGACCAGATCAGCATTCCTAAGACGCTGCATGCCACCATGCGCAATGGCGGCGAGATCGATATTATCTTCGAACGGCGCCTGGCCGATCGGCTTAAGGTTGTCCTGCTCATCGACAACGGCGGCTATTCGATGGACACCTATATTGAAATGGTGGAGCATCTGTTTGAACAGGCCCGCAGCCATTTTTACCAGTTGGAGATCCTATATTTTCACAACACCATCTATAAACGGGTTTGGCGTGATCCCCAGCGCAGCAGCCAACCGGTGTTTCTCGAGCAGTTGCTGGCCGCCGATCCGGAGACGCGCTTGATCGTGGTCGGTGATGCCAGCATGGCTCCGGAAGAGCTGCTCACCACCAGCGGCAAACTGCAACTCCGTCAATTGCTGGATCGGCCCAGTATTGAAAACTTCAAGGATCTGGCCAAGGCTTTTCGCCACGCGGTGTGGATCAACCCTCAATCGCGATCCCTGTGGAAATACGGTCAGACTATCGGTCTTCTTGGGGCTATCTTCCCTATGTTTGAATTGACCCTGTGTGGCCTGGAAAAAGCCGTGCGTCACCTGGCGGCCCGCTACTAGCGGGCCTCTAAACCTGATGTAATCGCAAAACGTACCGATGTTGAAGGGATACTCCGGTTTACAGTTTGATCAGTGAGTCTTCGCTGCCGAAACCGTTGGGGGTATAGCCGTCGGCCTGGCATTCATTTTCCCAGCGTTCGCCGTCCAACAGATAGCGGAATCGATACGATTGGCTGACAGGCAGGGACAGGGTAAGACTGAACTCCCCACTTTTTAGAAGTTTCATCGGCTTGGCCTGGGCTTCCCAGTCGGTAAATTCGCCGCATAGTAAAGCTGTTTCCGCGGCGGTTTCGGCTGGCAGTTTGAAGGTAACCCGGCATTTCTGTCCCGTTTTGGAATAGGTTTTTTTCAACATGACTTCCTCCTTTTCACTGTCGTGGTAAACCTGTATGCGGGGGGGCTCGGATCCCCGCGCAATGTTTATTGTCCTCGACAGCCAATTCTAGCAGGAAATCGCAAAGTTTCTGCTGGTCCCAAATAAAATCTTCTCGGCGTAGCCTGCCAATTGGGGCACAGAAAAAGGGCCACCCGGTTAGGGAAGCCCTCGTGTGCTCATGCTGAGCTGAACGCCTATTCCGGGCAATCGCAGTCCACATTGCCCGCCACTACTTCTTTCCAGTCGCCAAGCACGTCGTGGGTCCAGCAGTCGTCGGCACCTGCGGCTTCCCGCATGACCAAAACAAAGATATAGGAAAGTTCCTTTACCGTGGCTCCGGCGTCTAAAGCCCCTTTGAAATGTTTGAGTACGCAGGGTTTGGAACGGGCCTTGATGGAAACGGCGAAGCAGATGAACTGGTAGGTTTTCTCGTCGATGGTGCGCTTATCCTGATAGAGGTCGTCCATCTGGTCAAGCAGTTCAGTGAATTCGGGAAAAAACTCCGCAAGCATTCGCATGGAACTATCCTCCTCGTATGATAATA
>JAIOSZ010000232.1 GCA_021107335.1 Desulfuromonadaceae bacterium
ATATTCACATGCTGATCACCCAACGTCGCAGTCTGATGGAATATGCCGACCAGCCTCTGTCTCTGGCGGAGCTGTCGCATCTGTTGTGGTGTACTCAAGGGGTGAAGGTGACTTACGACCAACAGATGACTTTACGTACAGTTCCTTCCGCTGGCGCCCGCCATGCCTTGGAAACGGTACTGCTGATAAACCGGGTGGATGGTTTAGAACCTGGCCTCTACCGGTATATGGCTCTGGATCACCATCTGGAAGTGATCTCGACCCTGCGTGATATTGCCGGTCGATTGGCCGCGGCCTGCTTCAGCCAGCGGTTCATTATGCAAAGCGCGGTGACCTTTCTCTGGGTTGCGGTGCCTTACCGTATGACTTGGCGCTATCAGGAGCGTGGTTACCGTTATCTGCATCTCGATGCCGGTCATGTTTGCCAAAACCTTTACCTGGCTGCAGAGGCCATAGGTGCCGGGGTTTGTGCGGTGGCAGCTTTCGATGATGATGAATTAAACACTTTGTTGTGTATTGATCCCGAAGAGGCGTTTGTAATCTATCTGGCCGCAGTGGGGAAGAGGGTGGGGGAATAAAAATATTGTTACAGATCTTAAAACTGCGGGGTTGCGTCCCTGCGCTCAAACATTTCCCTGCCTGATCGCCAAACGTCCACCCCGCTACGGCTGCGTTACAGGGAAGGGTAAGCTTTTGAACCAAAACCCCTGTGAGTGCCGCCGAACGCAGGGATTTTAATCTGGATTAGAAGGACGGATGTCTGAGCGTAGCGAGTTTTCGTCCTGCTCGGATTATAATCCCGGAGAGAGGGAACCCGCCGTAGGCGGGCCAACGGGGGGCGACCTTCTTTTGGCTACTTTTCTAGGTCGTCAAGAAAAGTAACGCGCCTGGCCGGGCAAGACCGGCCGACCCTAAGATTTCGGTAAAAAGGTTCCTCCGGTTCGTTGTATAAAACTTTAAGGCCGCAGGGTTGCGCCCCCGCTCCTGGGCCTTCGGGTTCCCTGCACTGCGCAGACGTTTTGCGTCACGGGGAGAAGGGCTGTCACCGGTCACTCAACACGGTTCATACCGATAGCCGATGCCGTGCACGGTGGTGATGGTCTGCGGGGTGGTCGGGTCGAGTTCAATTTTTTTGCGCAGTTGGGCGATATGCTGGTCGAGGGTACGGGTGGTCCCCTGATAATCGATGCCCCAAGCCAGGTTGAGTAGGGTCTGGCGTTGTAGGGCTTCGTCGGGGTGGCGGTAGAAAGCTTCGAGGAGTTTCATCTCTTTAGCGGTGAGTTTAAAAGTACAATTGTTAAGGTTTCCGCGATAGGTCTTACGATGGATAATGGCTAACCCCATGGTTAAGGTCGGCGGTAAGATAGCTTCGGTTTCCAGAGGTGTGCGCTGGCTGCGACGGAGCACGGCAGCGATACGGGCTCGCAGTTCATGGACGCCAAAAGGTTTAGTGATATAGTCGTCGGCACCCAGTTCCAGGCCGAGTACTTTGTCGATCTCTTCCCCTTTGGCGGTTAGCATGATGATGGCCAGTTGGGGATGCTGGCGGCGCAGTTCTCGGCAGACGTCGTACCCGTTGCGTTTCGGCATCATGATATCGAGCAGCGCTAAATCAAAGCGATGGGTATTGCTGAGCGACAGGGCGGCCTCACCATCTGCCGCAGCCAAAACCCCATAGCCCTCTCCCTCAAGAATATCGATGAGTCCCTCGCGAATATGCAGGTCGTCTTCTGCCACCAGAATGCGGGGTGAATCCATAATCTCTTCCTTTCAATTCCTTTTTTCAACCATTGCAAGGGGCAGCTGCATGATAAAACAGGCTCCGCCACCTTCCCTGGGACGGTATCGCAGCGAGCCGTTCATGTCCTCAAGCAACCTTCGAGCGATGCTCAGGCCGAGCCCGCAGCCGGGCCGGTTGCAGGTCAAGTCGTTGTCAACGCGGTGAAATTGTAGAAAAATGCGTTTCTGTTGGGATGTCGGGACACCGGGGCCTGAATCCATGATCAGCATTTCGGCGGTCTTTTCGTTCTGTTGCAGTTCAACCACCAGGTCGCCCCCCTGTGCGGCATATTTGATGGCATTATCGATCAGATTGAGGAGCACCTGTTCCAGTGCATCGCGATCAGCCTTCACGGTCAGCGGTCGGTCCGGTGTCTGGCACGTAAGTTCCATGCCGGCCTGGCGCAAGCGCACAGCTTGACCATCAAGAACCTGCTCCAGCACCTCGCCCAAAAGCAAGGGGGTCAGATGATAGTTTTTGCGTTTTTGTTCCAGACGACTGAAGTCGAGAACATTGTTAACCAGACGGGTCAAACGCTGACTTTCAGAAACGATCACCTGCAAGTAGCGCCGTCGTTTGTCCGGCCCTTCAATGCGTCCCTCATCGAGCAGCTCGGCATACATGCGAATGGTGGTCAGAGGGGTTTTTAATTCATGGGAGACGTTGGAGACGAAGGAGGTTTTAAGACGGGCGTCACGCATGTGGCGGCAGGCTTGCCACAACAGCAACGAGCCGCCGAACAGCATGGCGATCACAAAACAGCCAACCAGCAGGGTCGAAAGGATCAGCAGGCCGCGGTCGCCAGCAGGATCAAGGCCGTTCAACGCATAGATGCGCAGCTGCCAGTGGGGCAGGTGGGAGCCGACGGGCAGAGAGGCAAGTAAGGGGGTGTCAGCGGTCAGTTCACCTGCGCCGATGCGATGAACGATGCGGCCCTGTCCATCGATCAATGCGTAAATTTCTCCATTTGAAGGCTCAGGAAGGCTCGTAATCAGGCGGGAAAGCAGGACGATCATTTCTATTTCCAGGCCATACCTTCGGTTACTGACAGTATCTTCTTGCCAGCCGAGGAGGTAAAGGCGATCCTCCCAGAACCAGGGCAGCCAACCGGAATGCCCCTTCGCTATCACTGGTGCTTGGTTCAATCGCTGGGCTAGCTGTCGCAGCTCCCGGCGGGGGGAATAGGGTGCTTTGTTGTGGATGGTGGTGGCAGGTGATGTGACCTGTGGCCCGTCGGGTTGTGGTTTGTCCCAGAGGATACGGCCGTCAAACAGGGCCTGATAGCGGGTTGCGAAAGCGCCTGCTTCGGCGCTGGGGGGCGCCTTGGGATCGGGCAAAACCAGGCCCTTGTCGGTCCAGATGAAAACGTTACGCACCAGGGGATTGCCGAGTCGCCAGTTTTCCAGATGCTGTTCAAGTTCGTCGGAGGGCAGTTCTTTCAAGCTGTCGAGCAGGCTGTCCTTAACCTCGGCCACCGCCAAGTCGAGACTTTCAGCGATGGTGGCGGTCCGCTGCCGGGTGGCATTGAGGGTGCTCTCGGCCAGAAGGTCCTGCTCGTTATGCAACAGTCGCAACGCCAGAGCGCCGATCAGCAGGGTTGGAATGAGCAGCAGCAGCCAGGCACCGATGATCCAATGACTTCGTTTCATGGACATGCTTCCTTTAGCAGGACTTGTAGAGTCACCCAGGGACAGGGTGGTTTTACTTAATGTACCATTAGCTACCGACCATTGCCAGACAGCTGAACAGGCCGGGTTGCGACCTGTTCAGCTGCTTAGTTGAGCTAGGAACCGATCGAGCTGTGTTGTCTGTTCTTCGTTGGGCCTATTGGGCCGGTCAGTAGGCTTTCTGTTGTTTGCGCACCTTGAAGCTTTCCGAACGTAGTTCCTTTTTACGGGTTGGGTTAAGTTGTTCCGCTTCAAACTCGGTGGCTTCATCCTGCAATTGGTCAGATTCTGCGGCCAGATCGGAAAAACCGAGGGCGGTATTCTGTTCCCGCAGATCAACGCTTTTTTCTCTCAAGGCGCGAGCCGCCTCGGCCTTGCGTCCGGCATTATAAAGATTCAAAGCCCGGTCGCGCGTTACGGCCATTTCGTTTTCTACTACCGCTTTTTGCACTGCTTTGCTAGCTGCCTGACGGACCTCTTCGGGCCGTTTGCTGAAGCGGGTACGGGCCACGGTGGTCGACGATTCATCGATATCGGTCAGGGCATTCTGATAACGACAGTTAACGCGGGCCAGGTCAAGTTGCTGTCCAGGTTGAGAAACGGGAACTTCAACCTCGACCAGTGCATACTTTTGCTGACCGCCATAGATCTGGTTCATTCGGACCTCGACCTTTTGACCATTGATCCGTCCTTCACGGCCGATGATGCGTAAGGGTTTGATCCCAGGGGGGCATTCGATTTCGATAATGACCTTGCGGGCCACTACGCTAAGGACGTCGCCCAGCTCAGCGGCGAAGATACGCGGAAGGTCCTGACTCGATTCGACGAAGTAGTGGTTGCCGTCGCTGCGTTCAGCCAGCTGGGTCATGAGGTCTTCGTTGAAGTCGGTACCGACCCCCACCGTAGTAACTGAAATACCTTCTTTGAGAAGCGCCGCTCCAAGGCGGGCCAAATCTGCGGGGTTGCTTGGGCCGACGTTGGCTAGCCCGTCCGAGAGCAGGACCACTCGATGAACGTAGTTAGAGTCGCCGTGTTTGCGCACTTCTGCTGCGCCTTGGCTGACGGCACCGAACAGAGCGGTATTTCCCCCTGGCTTAATCCGGCGGATTTGCGCCTCGATTCCCTCGCTATGTTTGATTCGCCGGGCAGGTACCAGGGTTTTGACCTCGTGGTCATAGGCGATCAGGGCGAACAGGTCGTTTGCTCCCAGGCGGTGCAGGGCTTCGATCGCCGCTTCGCGGGCCTTGGCGATTTTACTGCCACTCATTGAGCCGGAGCGATCGAGAACCAGGGCCAGGTTTACTGGCGACCGCTCATCGGTGAGCGGCATCAGTGGCGCATCGAGGGCGATTTTGATGACGGTCTTCTGGGTTGGGCCGGCCAGCAGAACCCGGCGGTCGAGTTCTACCTGACAGTTTACTAGCGGGGCGGCCTGGGCCAAGCCGGCCAGGCCGAGCAGCAGTCCGGCAGACAGCAGGCTAAACAGTTTTCTTCTCATGACATGCTCCTTTCCATTAAGGGTGGCGACAGATGGTCCATTGCTCTGTGGCCAGTAGATCATGTCGAGGCGATTCAATGGTCATTAGCAGGTAAAAGGTTTGTAAAGAAAATGTCATGCTGATAAATCCCTATTCCGAACAGCGAGGCCAGTGTGGGCTGATAAGAGCGATATAGCCTTAAAACTGGTTGCAGGTCAATCGGCGTGTTATGCTGCATGGCGTGGTAAAGAGTCCGCCCTACTGCGTTGCAGTGCTTTTTCAGGACTTCGACATACTCCATGTATGCCTTCACCCCTGAAAAACCACGACGCCTTGCAGGTCGAAATTTTTGCTTAGCCATGGCATGTCTTTTTGCGAAACGATCCTAACTTGCCGTTCAAAAATCCTGTGGTTCTCGGGCGGTTACCCTTTTAGCCGGGTCTCTTTTGCCGATTATGCCGAAAAATGCCAAGATCATTGTCGTCGCCATGACCGAACAGGGTCTGATCGGGGCCTCCGGGCATATTCCCTGGCAGATTCCAGAGGAGTTGCGCTTGTTTCGCGAACTGACCAGCGGCCATGCCCTGATCATGGGCCGTCGCACCTTCGCCTCCATCGGCCGGCCTCTGCCTGATCGCCGCACCATCGTGGTCAGCCGTCGTCTGCCGGCTACCCCGGGGATCGAGATCTGTTGTGACCTGCCGAGTGCCCTGCGGCTGGCGGAAAGCGGCGCCGGCAAGATCTTTTTTGCCGGCGGGGTTGGCATCTATCGCGCCGCCTTACCCCTGGCCGATCAGCTGTCCATCTCCTGGATCAGGGGCGAATATGCCGGCGATACCTATTTTCCGCCCTTTTCCGCCAATGAGTGGCAGGAGATCAACGAGGAGGATTACGGTCTGTTTCGCCGGGTGCTCTATCGGCGGCGCTGACCGTCGGGAGCTGGTCAGTCATTTTGCGAGCTGCTGTTCGGGGGAGTCAGGGTGGCGGCGATCAGTCGGCGCAGCCTTTTGGCATCGGCTCGTTCCATCGGTTTGCCGGTGATGCTGCTGCGCGGCACTCGGTGGCGCTCCCTGGGCGCATAGATGGAACATTCGATCTCCACCCCTTGGTCCTCTAGGTAGAAGTGGATATAGTCGAGGTATTTCCCTCCTTGGCGGACGGTGATCAGTTCCTCCTCGAAGGGCAGGTTTCGGGCCTGCAGGAAGTTGGCAACCTCTTCCGGGTCTTCGGCAAACAGATGAATGTCGATGTCGCTGCGTTCGGTAACGCAGCCGGAAAGGACCGAGCCCACCAGATAGGGGCGAAAGGCCGCCAGTAGCTCCAGGTATCTCAGGGCCAGAAGGCGCAGCTGCAGCAACCGCTCGGGTCGTAGCTGCCCCTCATGCAGGTCAAGCAGCCGTTCCAGTTCCTGGCGGATCTCGGCATTGGAGGGCAGGTGGTTGCCGAGGCACAGGCTCTTCTCCGGGCCGAAGCGGCGCGCCGCCTTGCGCTTGGCGGTGCGATACTCCCGAATCTGTTCCTCGTACATGAGGCGGGCGGCTTCCTGGGCGATGAGCTGGCGGAGACGATCGCGATGTTTCATAGGAAATAATCCGGGC